>JAEWNU010000135.1 GCA_023456995.1 Bacillota bacterium | reverse complement strand
CCTCTATCCTTTAAGTCTGCCGCATAATAAGTCAACATACGAGCAGCCTCAAGCTGAGTACCTATATCGGCTATCATCCACTGGATACCCTGGAATTTTGATATGCAGCGTCCAAATACTTCTCTTTCCTTCGCATACTTGACCGCCATATCAAAAGCGGCCTGGGATACGCCCACTGCCATAGCGGCAATGCCGATACGTCCTCTGTCGATAACTTCAAGAGCAAGCTTATAGCCACCACCTACTGTACCCACCATGTTTTTCTTGGGTACACGGCAATTTTTAAAAACAATTTCGGCAGTTCTCGCGCCGCGGATTCCCATCTTATTGTCTTCTGAAGCGATTTCTACGCCGGGTGTTCCTTTTTCCACGACAAAGCAGGTCATGCCCTTTTTGCCGAGAGAACGATCTGTCATCGCAAAGCAGGTTAAGAAGTCGCAGTGTGCGCCACCTGTAATAAAGTGCTTAACACCGTTTATGACATAGCTGTCTCCGTCCTCCACCGCAGTTGTTCTGTTGGAGGTCATATCAGAACCACCCGCTGGCTCTGTCAAGCAGAATGCTGCATATTTTTCGCCTTCTAATGCAGGTCTGAGCCATTTTTCCTTCTGCTCATCGTTTCCTTGAAGGTATAGCGCATCAAAGCCCAGATAGTGTCCGGTAATAATTGAACCGGTAGCTGCGCAAGCAGCTGAAATTTCCTCTACTGCAATAGCTTCAGATATGGCGTCAGCACCGCCGCCGCCAAGCTCTTCTGGATAAGCGATACCCATTAGGTCCTGTTCAGCGAGCGCTTTTACATTGTCCATAGGGAAACGATTACTTACGTCAATTTCTTCAGCCTTAGGTGCCAAATATCCCTGTGCAAAATCGCGCACCATACGTCTAATTTCAAGTTGGTCATCTGTGTAATTAAAGTTCATGATTATTTCCTCCTAATATGTATTATTAAAAAAGATTTTCTTTTTCCCAATGCGAAACCTGTGCGTGGCTATAGCCAAAAATATCGCACAGAACATCTTTAGTGTCTTGCCCCAGAAGTGGGGCGGGGTGCTTAGGGTCAGCAGGCGTTTCAGAAAGCTTCATGGGGTTACCCGTAATGACTAGCTTACCTGCCTTCGGCTGATCGATTTCTACTAGCATTTCTCTTTTTAAAATACTGGGGTCTAAGCACGCCTGTGCAACATTTTGAATAGGGCCGCAGGGCAGTGAAAGTTTAAGCATCATATCCATAGCTTCTTCAACGGTGTAGTCTGCCAAGAAATTTTCTATGATTGCCTTGAGCTCTACATCATATTTGGAACGGTGAGGATCCGAATCGAAACGAGGGTCTTTAATAAGATCTGGCTGCCCCATCATGTTGCAAAGTTTTCCAAAATGATGTTCGCTGGCAATCGCGATAATCACCATATTGTCTTTGCATTGGTAGATGTCAAAAGGTGCACTGAGAGGATGGCGGGAACCTACACGAGTGGGAAGTATGTTTCCGATGGTATATCGCACTACGTTGGTTTCCATAAAAGCGAATACGCTATCGAGCATCGCAATATCCACAAATTGACCTTTTCCGGTTTTTTCTCTGCTGTAAAGAGCTAGCATTATGCCCATTGCCGCATACAAACCCGCACTTATATCACCTAACGAGCTGCCTACACGAGTGGGCGGGCTATTTGGGAAACCCGTTATGCTCATCATGCCTGACATTCCCTGAGCGACAATGTCATAAGCCGCACGGTCGCTATAAGGGCTATTCTGTCCGAAGCCAGAAACAGAGCAATAAACAAGACCCGGATTGATTTCTTTAAGCACGTCATAAGAGAAACCGAGCTTATCCATAACGCCTGGCTTAAAGTTTTCTACAACAACATCACACTTTTTCACCATATCGTATACGATTTCTCTTGCTTTGGGATTTTTTAAATCCAAGGTAATACCTTTTTTGCCGCGGTTTATTAGAATATAATAGCCACTTTGATCTTCGATGAAAGGACCAAAGATTCGGCTGCCATCACCTGATACGGGCTGTTCGATTTTGATGACTTCTGCGCCGAAATCTGCCAGGTTCATGGTGCAAAACGGACCTGCCAAAACACGGGTAAAGTCCAAAACCCTAATTCCGCTTAACGCTTTGTTCATTAAAAATGCCCCCTAAAACCATAGTGTTTTGAATTGCTAAAATAGCATGTGAGCAAAAATCGCCACAATAGGAATTGCAATAACGGTTCGGATTAAGAAAATCAAAACCAATTCAAGGAATTTAAGCCCCATATCTGCTTGCAGCATCGCGTTAGCACTTTCGGTAAAGAATATAATCTGCACCGTAGAGAGTACAACAACGAAAAACACACTCATAGGTGCAATGCTTTGTCCCGCAATTGTAAGTGAAGGCAATGCGATTTCGGCAATACCTACCAGCGTGGCAGGTGCAATTGCCGCTGCATCCGGCAGTCGCATCAGCTCAAGATAAGGAATCATGGGCTTTCCTAACCAGGTAAAGAAAGGCGTATATGTACTTATCAGAAGGGAAATTACTGCTATAGACATAACGTACGCTTCAATTTTAAACGCGAATGACACAACATCAGGAATCGAGGTAATAAATACTGAATAGGGTGTTCGAGAAGCTTTAGTAGTTGATGCTGCAAGAGCTTTTTTAAAAATATCAGAGGTGTATTTGCCTGGTTTACGCATATCTGAAGTTTGTTGCAACCCATTGGCATAAACATCCTTTTTCCTTGAGAGCGGCGGAATTCGTATGACGATGGCGGCAAGGATAAAGGATATGATTAGTGAACACAACACTGCACTGCCATACAT
>JAEWNU010000134.1 GCA_023456995.1 Bacillota bacterium | reverse complement strand
ATCGTGCTGTCGCAGCAGTTGCAGCAAAATCTTAATTCACCCAACCTAGATTTGGGTACTACTCTTGATCTTTTTAATCAGCTGGAACCAATCGACACTGCGCCGATTGATGCACTGCTCCCGTCTGATGTGGGAAGTTTAGCGCCCTTGACTGGTACAATGGTAAATAACAGCCAACCAGTTGGCATGATGAATAGTATTGATTCAATCCCACGTGGGTCAATGGAGATGATGATTGCTAGGTTGAACCTGGAACTATCCCAATACGGTAAAAGCAGGGCTTTGGACGGCATCAATCAAATAAAGGATATGCAGGAAAAACAAAAAGAGGTTGCTACTTATATTGGAAAGGCGCGCGCGCTGCAAAATGAAGCTAAGATTCAAAATAAAAGTACAACCATGCCAGAAGACATGGTGACCTACTTTAAAGCCCATGCGCTGCATTATGACACAAATGGCAACGACTATACGCACACAACTGAACAGTGGGAAGTTGCCATTCAAAGCCTGAGTCAATACCAGGAAATGCTGGGCATGCAGCTACAGCAACTGATGGTTGAAATACAGGATTTTATGGGTCAGTATAATGCCTATCTGCAGGGTGCCAATTCGGCGATACAGCGTGGAAACGAGACGTTACAAAATCTCACACGTGGTCAAAGCCTGATTTCTGCCGAGGGCGGCAAGGTTGATGTGGCGCCTATTGCAACCAGCGTCATTGTCGGTATAATTATTGGCATGTTGGCGATGTGGGCAATTGTACGCAAAAAAATAAAAAAACAAATGTAAGGCGGTTACATATGTTGGGGTTTCGGCTGATAGTTTCTTTGGCAGCAGTGTGTTATGGTATTGCCGCTTGTGTGCGGCATAAACAACCGCTGTTCTTTAAAATCATCCTTTACGGTATGGTCAGCTATTTTTTCGGTGCGCTGTTCTCCGCCAGCTATATGCTTGTGCACCAGACACAGCCTGAAGGCTTTCACGTCGGTTACTTCGGGCATGTTGGGGCGTATTTCTTTTTGCTGTCGTCTTATTATGGTGCGATGGACCGACTGGCTGACGGTGGCGAAAAAGAATTATATATATACAGAATTTCTGCGCAGGCGGCCACGCTAGCTTTTTGGGGATTGGTTCTGTATGTATGCCTGAACGTAGAGTCGCCGCTTAATCTGCCGCTGCTTTTATTTGCTGTGCCCATGGGTCTTACGCTGTATTTTGCTCTAAAGCATCTCATTATGCCCGATGTTGAATTGGGCATAATTAAGGTGATGCGTCCTTATAATGCCTGCGTTATCTTATTTTGCCTTGTCGAAATTATCTGTCAACTGCCTCAGCTACCACAGGCGATTGGGAACATAGCACTTGCCGCAGCTGGCATCTTGGAGCTTCTATTGTTGCCGCTGGCCTATAAGGGGGTGCGCCAATGGTATATATAGTTTTTTTGTGTATGACAATCCCCATGTTGCTGATGCTGCCGCTGTTAGAAACAAGGTCACGCATCATTATAGGATTTATGCTTCTGGGCACTGTAACGGCGCTTTCGGCTTATGAGATCAATACATTGGTTTTCCCGGTGTCTGGACTGACGGCACGCGGCTTTACCGAAGTTATTCCGCCAATTATCGAGGAATGTTTAAAAGCACTGCCAGTACTATTATATGCGCTTTTGTTAGATGACCGCCCTAAGAGTGTTTTGGCTGTCGCCATGGCCGTTGGCGTAGGCTTTGCCATCTTAGAAAACACCGTCATACTGGTCAACAATCTGGGTATTGTTTCAGTAGGCTGGGCAGCCGCCAGAGGCTTTTCTGCCAGTTTAATGCATGGACTGTGCACGATGACAGTCGGTACTGGCATTACCTATGTTAAAACGCAAAAAAAGCTTTTTTACACCGGCACTTTTGGGCTATTGTCCATTGCCATCACCCTGCACGCTTTGTTCAATTTACTTATACAGTCCCCGTATGATTATTTGGGAATGGCCATGCCGCTTGTCCTTTATGGATTGCTATTTTTAATGCTCAAGGGGAAGATTGCGGGACTGCTAGGACTTTTTTGTGAAAACAAAAGTTGAAGCACCATATCAGCTTTGTAATTCGCGAAAAAAGGTGTTTCTTAGCCATTGATGTTTAATACATGACAAGCCCAAGGGTACCCTTGGGCTTGCGAACTGTACATTAATCCAAAGAAATACTACCACACATTTACAGATAGGTAGCCCTTTAGGTTTTTTGTATTGCTTCTATGAATAAACAGAATTTATTTCCTTTAAAACCCAATGAAATTCTTTCTTTTTTCTTTATCCTTATACATTTCATTATCCGCTTTTTTAAAGATGGCTTGAAAATCATCATCTGATTTTCCAAATGCCCAACCAATCGCTACGGATAATTTATTATCGCAATATTTTTTTATCTGCTCATCAATTTCAATAGCCAACTTTTCAATGACTTCTTCATTACAAGGGGTTTGCAAAATTGCAAATTCATCGCCGCCAATGCGGTAGCATCTCGTTTTTTCATCTTCAGCAGATTTCAAAATACGGGCGGCAGTACTGATAATTTTATCGCCCGCCATATGACCGACAGTGTCATTAATACGTTTTAAATTGTTGACATCACACACAATAATCCCAAATGGTTGATTTAGAAAAGCAACCTGTTCAACATCCCGCAGATAGCTCGCTTTGTTATAAAGCCCTGTCATGCCGTCATGTGAAGCATCATATAACAGTTGATTCTTCATTCTATCATTTTCCTCATATAAACTTTTATAAGTTGATATTTGACTTATTGCCTCACAACTCAGGCTCATCATATTTTCAACTTCATCCATATGGACTATTCTGTATTTTTCTTGATTAGCAGAAAAGCCTATCATTTTATACTGGAACCACTTCTTCTTACTTGATATGTAACCATCGAGGCGTATACTTTTTTGTTCTGAGACTGATTGTGGGCAAAAAGGGCATGGTGTCTTTCTCCCGTGTAGAACTTCAAAGCATTGCCCATTGTAATCCGCTTCAGTGCAGGTTGATGCCATAGCCTCACTCATATAAGCAATTGAAAATGTATTTTCTTCAATTACATAAAGATAACCGATACTCTGTTCAAGTTTTTCAAAAAACAGGTTATCCTTTTTAAACATCCGCTTTCACCTCGCAAAATGTAAATATCATAAGGCCTAAATTGGTTAATGATCATAGGCACATGAAAACTAACCATTTTTTCTGATAGTCAATATATTTTTTTGGTTCTTGTATTCATAGTGAATATGATCCATGCTTTTTTTTACCATGAAAATGCCAAGCCCCCCGATATCACGCTCTTCTGCGGAAAGTGTTGTATCGGGGTCACTCTTTAAAAGGGGATCATAAGGCTTACCACCATCTATAAACTGTATTGTAACTGTAAGTGGATCGTTCTCAATTTCACAGCATACCATTACGTCTCCCTCCGCAGGGGAATAGGCATAATTGGCAATATTTATGAAAATTTCTTCCACTGCAATTGCAATTTGCATCTGTACTTTCATAGGGAAATCATGTGATTCAAGCTCCGTATTTATAAAATCTAGAACATCATCAAGCTTTAGGGTGCTTGCAGGTACTGTTAAGTTTTTCATAGCTTCCCTCCGCTGATTCTTAGCCCAAGCATTGTGATATCATCAAATTGTGGCGCACCTTTTACAAATAGATCAATATCCGCTCTTATGATCGGAAGTAAGTCACCAAGGGGCGCATACGCGTTTTTATTCAAAACTTCCTGCAAGCGTGCTTCGCCGTAAAGTGCATTCATTGTGTCGGTGGCCTCGGTTACGCCATCGGTATAGAGATACAAGGTGTCACCTACATACAAGTCCATCTCGTTTTGACGGTATTTGAAGTCCTCCATACCGGCAAGCACAAAACCGGGTCGGCATTTCAAATATTCAAATTCTCCGTCGTGGCGCTTAATAAGTGGCGGATTATGTCCGGCGTTAACATAGGTAAACTTTCCTGTGTTAATTTCCAGTACGCCCATCCATGCCGTAACAAAAAGCCCGGCTTCGTTGTTTTCGCAAAGTTGACGATTTGCAGCGGTAAATACATCCGCGGGAGAAAGGCCTGCTTGAGAATAATTTTTTATTAAGGTTTTTGCAATAACCATAAACAGCGCTGCCGGTACGCCCTTTCCCGAAACATCGGCAATTACGACAGCAAGATGGTCGTTGTCAATCAAGAAAAAATCGTAAAAATCTCCACCAACCTCTTTTGCAGGCTGCATGGTGGCATAAATATCAAATTCTTCCCTTGTAGGAAATGCGGGGAAAATGCAGGGCAGCATACTCGACTGGATATGAGTGGCAACATCCAGCTCTGCGCCAATGCGTTCTTTTTCAGCGGTCACTTTTGTAAGATTCTGAATGTACCTATGAATCTCCTCCTCCATTGTTTTGATGGAATCAGAAAGATTTTCAATTTCATCCCCCGTTTTAATGATCAGCTTTGAAATTGACGATTGCCCTTGCTTTGCAGTTTCTTCTTCAATATCCGCTACAAAAGAGCCTGTAGCCATTGCCAGTGTGTTAATGGGTCGCACGACTTTGTTATTCACAAAGCAAACAATTAGTCCAATTAAAATCATTGTTATCGTTATCAAAATAAAGCAAAGCTTTGATAGAAAATCGCGACGATCGTTCATGACAGCATTCATCGAGATGTCGAGCATAGCATACCCAACTACTTCTGAGCGGTCATTGGTAATAGCAGCTCCCGCAGAGCAAAGCCATCCAAACTCGTCTGTGTTGGTGATATAGGCCGGAAAGCCTCTTTCCGGATTATCAAAAATTCCTTGGTTCTCCTCATAAATAACATCCCAAGTGCCAATAGGGCAAGCGCTTTCAGATTCATCTGAATCCATAATATAAATGCCGGTTTTGCTTTGCGGGTCAATAGTTGTAACATAGAGACATAAAATATTATTTGATTG
>JAEWNU010000133.1 GCA_023456995.1 Bacillota bacterium | reverse complement strand
TTACGCTATTTGGATCTCCAGGTAATCCGGCCTTTGGTAAGATCATAAGGAGAAATCTCCATCGTGACCTTGTCGCCGGGGAGGATCCGGATAAAGTTCATGCGCAGCTTGCCTGAAATATGCGCGAGAAGCTTGTGCCCCCCCTGAATTTCTACAACAAACTGAGCATTGGGGAGAGCTTCTTTTACAATACCCTCCACCTCAATGACGTCATCCTTTGCCAAGGTCATTCCCCTCCTTGTCACAGTTCGCAGCAAATGCGCGTAATGCGCACCTAATCTTTCGGTTTGTCATCATGCATTCGCCAGAAAGTGTTGCTGCGGTTACGGCCAAATGCTTCCTTCGCTTGCGCTTTGGTCGCGCCAACGGTCGGCTTTTGCCATTTACAATCAGGGCAAAGTCCCCTTCAACCGAGAGCACAGCAAACCACTGGTCGGCGTCGCGTCCCGCAAGGGCCTTTACCACCATGCCTGGGCACATATCTAGCCACCTCACAGCCTTGTGAGAATGACCGGCCCGTCAGGGGTAATGGCGACGGTGTGCTCAAAGTGCGCCGAGAGCGAATGGTCTCTGGTCACAACCGTCCAATCATTATCCAAAACCCTGACAGCCCATGCGCCTGCGTTGATCATAGGCTCTATGGCAATGACCATGCCGGCAGCTAATCTCACGCCGTGCCCAGCATTTCCATAGTTTGGCACCTCGGGTGCCTCATGAAGATCCTTACCAACGCCATGCCCGACATATTCTCGCACGACCGAGTAGCCCAGCGGCTCCACCGTGTTTTGCACCGCAGCCGAAATATCTCCGATGCGGTTGCCGACAACCGCCTGCGCGATGCCATTTTCAAGCGCATTCTGCGTTCCATCCAGCAGCGCTTGAGCCTGCGGCGAAATTTTTCCACACGCAAAGGTGTAGGCCGAGTCGCCGTGATAGCCGCCGATTTTAGCCCCGACGTCAATACTTACAATATCACCCTCGCAGATAACTCTGCTGCCAGGTATACCGTGAATGACCTCGTCGTTGACCGAGATGCAGGCGGAGGCGGGAAACCCGCCATAGCCCAGAAAAGAGGGCTTTGCCCCGCATCTCACAATATAATCGTGGATGACACGATCGACCTCCCGGGTTGTAATGCCGGGCTTGATAGCTGCACCGCCCGCGTGAAGTGCCGCTGCCGTAATAGCACCGGCCTTTCGCATTAATTGCAGCTCTTCTTTGGTTTTAAGGATTACCATCATCAGTCAACTCCAAGCACGGAAAGAATTTCGGCAGTCACCTTATCCATTTCCATTGTGGCATCTATAGTTGTTAAGATGCCATGGTCGCGGTAGTAATCTACCAGCGGTTCGGTCTGCTCATGATAAACCTCAAGACGCTTGAGCACCATTTCAGGCGCGTCATCATTTCTGATGCAGAGCGCACCACCGCATTTATCGCAAACATCCTCTATTTTTGGGGGATTGTTCATGATGTGATATGGCGTTCCACATTTGGTACAAGAACGCCTGCCAGTCATGCGGGCTATAATCTCCTCATCGGTGATGTCAAGCTTAATAACTGCGTCAACCTTGCCGCCCATTTCCTCAAATTCCTGCGCCTGCACAACAGTGCGTGGGAATCCATCGAGAATATAACACTCTTTACTGTTTGGCTTCTTGAGCCGGCTAAGATGGCTAGCCACCATCTCAACAACCAACTCATCGGGTACCAGCTTACCATGCTCGGTATAAGACTGAAAGCGTTTTCCCAATTCAGATCCACTGCTAATCGCTTCGCGGATTATGTTGCCCGTTCCGATAATCGGAATACTCAACTTTTTGGAAACGATTTCCGCCTGCGTACCCTTACCGGCGCCAGGGGCACCGAGTAATATCATTTTCATGGTTGCTACATGCCTCCACTCATTATTCCAGGAAACCTTTATAGTGGCGCATCATCATCTGGCTCTCAAGCTGGCGCACAGTGTCGAGCGCAACTCCTACAATAATGATTACCGAGGTTCCGCCCAATGAAATATTCATTCTGGTCAAAGCGCCTACGCCAATTGGCACTGTGGCGATAAGGCCCAGGAACAAACCGCCCAAGAAGGTGGTTTTGCCAACAATCTTTGAGATGTAATCAGAGGTCGGTTTGCCCGGACGAATACCAGGAACCGTACCGCTGTTCTTGCGCAGATTATTGGAAATTTCAATGGGATTATACTGAATCGCAACATAAAAATAGTTGAAGCCAATAATCAGTATAAAATAAAGGACTGCGTACAACAGGGTATTGTAGTTAAACAGCGACAGGAATTTCCCCAAAAGGGAATCGGCCGAAGCGTTTACGAACCCGTTGATGGTAGATGGGATTGCAAGGATGGTGGAAGCGAAGATGATGGGAAGAACACCAGACATATTGACCTTGATCGGAATAAAGGTGGTCTGTCCGCCATACTGCTTGCGGCCCACAATTCTTTTAGCATACTGAACCGTGATGCGGCGCTCGGCGTTGGTCATCACAATGATAAAAGCGATGACGAACAGGAACATGACGCAAACAAGTGGTACGCTGAAGAAATAGAAAGTATAACCATCGATAGCATATTTGATATATTCCACCATTGTGTTAAGCACGGCACCGCCGCGGGACACAATGCCGATGAAAAGTATCATCGAAATGCCATTGCCAATGCCGCGTGCGTCAATGCGCTCGCCCAAAAATACAACCAGCATCGCGCCAGCGGTAAAGCAGAGTACAATAATGACACGGGCAAAATAATACTGCCAGCCGCTAAACGACTCAATCGCACCCTGCGCGTTTAAGAGCGTCATATATGCATATGCCTGAAGCAGCGCAAGGCCGAGTGTGGTATAGCGGGTGATTTTTGCCAGTCTGCGCTTTCCTTCTTCACCTTCTTTGGCCAGATTCTCAAGGTAGGGAATGGCCACAGTGAGAAGCTGAATCACGATTGAAGACGTGATATAGGGAGAAATAGAAAGAGCAAACAGCGTGCTGCGCGAGAAAGCGCCGCCAGTGAGAACATCGAGATAGCCGAAGATGCCGCCAGTAGCAGACACCATCTGCCCAAGTGCTGTCGGGTCCAGAAAGGGCACAGGAATTTGTGAGCCCACACGCGACAGCATTAAAATGAAAAGCGTGAAGAGAAGTTTTTTTCTGAGATCCTCAATTTTCCAAGCGTTTCTGAGGGTTTCCAGCATGTTACTTCACCTCGGCCTTTCCTCCCGCTGCCTCAATCTTTTCCTTGGCGGTTGCGGAGAAAGCAGTTGCAACCACGGTGAGCTTACGAGTCAGCTCGCCTCTGCCCAGGATTTTGATTCCGTCGCGGGTATTCTTAACGATGCCGGCCTTTGAAATGGCCTCGGCATCTACGACCGCGCCGTCTTCAAAACGGTTGAGAACATCCACGTTGATGGAAACATATTCCTTTGCGAAAATGTTATTGAAACCTCTCTTAGGAATACGTCTCTGAAGAGGCATCTGACCGCCTTCAAAACCGGGGCGAACACCGCCGCCGGAACGAGCCTTCTGGCCCTTGTGACCCTTGCCCGCAGTCTTGCCGTTGCCGGAACCGGCTCCTCTGCCCTTGCGGAATGCTTCCTTAGTAGAACCGGGCGCCGGGGATAACTCATGCAGTTTCATGATAGCTTGCACCTCCTTGTTATGCCTCGGTCCAAGCGACTAAGTGAGAGATCTTATTGATCTTACCTCTGGTTGCCGCATTGTCAGGCTGAATAGTTTCATTGCCGATCTTATGAAGACCGAGTGCTTCGGCGGTGGCAATCTGGTCCTTTTTAGAACCGACAAGGCTCTTGACCAGCTTTACTTTGATGTTAGCCATATCCACTAACCTCCTAGCCCAAGATCTGATCAACGGACTTACCGCGGATAGCAGCAATTTCGTCGACGTTGCGAAGCGACCGCAGACCGTTGATGGTGGCAGTCACAACATTGCAGGGGTTGTTGGAGCGCTGGCACTTGGTTCTGATGTCCTTGATGCCGGCTACTTCAAGCACAGCACGCACCGGGCCACCCGCGATAACGCCGGTACCCTGGGGAGCAGGGAGCATCAGCACAGAGCCTGCGCCGAATTTTCCGATAGCCTCATGAGGAATAGTAGTCCCCTTGAGCGAAATTTTAAACAGATTCTTTTTGGCATCCTCAATACCCTTGCGGATCGCATCGGGGACTTCGCCGGCCTTTCCAAGACCGTAGCCGACAGTGCCGTTTCCGTCACCGACGACAACCAGCGCGGCGAATTTGAAGATTCGACCGCCCT
>JAEWNU010000132.1 GCA_023456995.1 Bacillota bacterium | reverse complement strand
ACGCTGCATGGGGGCGACCAATTTTCAGATCGTTACCAAGGTGCTGCTGATCGAAAGCATTCCCGGGATCATTCGCGGCTTAAGTATCACCACGATTACCTTAATCGGCTATGGCGCTATGGCGGGCGCTACTGGTGCGGGAGGGTTGGGCAAAATCGGTTACAGCTATGGCTTTCAACGCTTTAACCCCACCGTTATGTACATGACGGTTGTGCTGCTGGTGATATTGGTTTGTATTATTCAGGCAATATTTAATCTTGCAGCATCTAAAATGGACAAACGTAACAGATAAATTCTGTTTACGATAGATAAAAAAGCCCGATGTCAAGAGGTGCACATCTTGACAGAGCGCTCATCAAAATTTTAAGAAAAATGCAAGAACTTTATAAGGAGAATCAAACATGAAAAAATTATTATCTGCTGCTGCAGTCATTCTGGCGCTTGCCGCCTGCTCAAACAGCGCTTCCAGTTCGCCCGCTGCGTCCTCTTCGGGAGTATCATCTGAATCCGTTGCATCTTCTTCGGCATCCGCTGAGGCAACCGTGCTGAAAATTGGCGCGACCGCAGCGCCCCATGCTGAGGTTCTGGAATTTGCCGCACCCCTACTCAAAGAGAAGGGCATCACACTTGAAATTACGGTGTTTGACGACTACGTTCTGCCCAATACCGCGCTTCATCAGGGCGACCTGGACGCAAACTACTTCCAGCACCAGCCCTATCTCGACTATTTCAACCAACAGAACGGTACCGACCTTGTAAGTGCCGGCAACATCCACTATGAGCCGCTGGGCATCTATCCCGGCAAGTCTTCCGACCTTGCCGCAATCGCCGACGGCGCTCAGATTGCCATTCCCAACGACGGAAGCAACGAAGCCCGCGCGCTTTACCTGCTTGAAACACAGGGCCTGATCAAGGTTGACCACAGCGTTGGCTATGAGGCAACGAAGCTCGACGTCACAGACAACCCCAAAAAACTTGAGTTGGTCGAGCTGGATGCCGACAAGATACCTGCCGCTCTTCCAGATGTGGATTTTGCTGTCATCAACGGCAACTACGCAATTGCCGCCGGTGTCAACGGCACGGTGCTGACCACAGAAGATCCCAATGGAGAGAGTGCGCTGACCTACGCTAACATCATCGCCGTACGCCCCGAAAACAAGGATAACGCCACCATCAAGACGCTAATTGATGTACTGCACAGCAAGGAAGTCACCGACTTTATGCTGGAAAAGTATCAGGGCAGCGTTCAGCCCATCGCGTAAATACTCCTTTGATTTTAAAGGCCCGCATCCAACACATTGTTTGGTGGATGCAGGCCTTTTCTATTTTTTAACAGTGGCGCATAACCATAATAAACAGGGGTGATGCAGGTGAAGAGCAAAAGACGTGTTTTTGCAGTGGCGCTCCTATTTGTTGCGGTGCTATTGGCTTTTTGGGGACGTCCAAAAGGCGAGCAGCAAAACACGAGGGTTCTCATCGCTGGCTCCACCTGCATGGGGAAGATGTTGGACGCATTGTGTGAGGATTATAACAAAACTCACGACGGATGGGTACAACCACAGCTTGGCGGAACAGAACTGGGGCTGCTGGCACTGCGGCGAGGTGTGTGCGATATTGCCAGCTGCTCGCGCGCATTAACGCCAAAGGAAGCCGCTGGAATTGACAGCCGGCTGGTGGCGCTGGACGCAATTGCAGTGGCAGTGCATCCGTCTAATCCGATTGACAATATTTCGCTTCAAACACTCAAAGACATCTATGCGGGCGAAATCACCGACTGGGCGCAGCTAGGCGGAAAAAAAGCACCAATTGTTGTGATCGGTCGCGAAGCAGGTTCGGGAACCCGAAGCGCGTTTGAGGCAGCCATCGGGCTGACAATGCCGGCGGTCCATAGTCAGGAGCACAGTGAAACAGGGATGCTGCGAACGGCGGTGGCTACAGCACCCGGGGCCGTCGGTTATCTCTCGTTTGATTATGTGGACGATTCAGTTAAACAGCTTTCGGTCAATGGCGTATTACCTTGTGAAGAGAGCGTGCGTTCGGGCAGCTACCCTATTTCGCGCGGGTTCTGGCTTTGTACACTTATAGGGGAAAGACGCGAAGCAGTGCTTGATTTTTTAGATTATACTACCGATCAAGCGGGGCGGCGGGTAATCATGTCGTTGGGTATATTGCCTGCCGAACCAGTGGAGGGGGTTCTGCCATGAACCGACGCGTGAGAGGGCGACGCATACAATCCTATCTTTTTGACGCCGTGGTGTATTTGTTTGCGTCGTTGGGAATTGTGGTGGCTGTCAGCCTTGTGGCTTTTCTTGTAATGGGCGCAATGCCCGCGCTTCGCGAGCTTGGGGTAGGTTTTATTTTTAAAACTCATTGGTCGCCTCAACAGGGAGAATATGGTGTCATGGCGATGCTGGCTTGCTCGGTGGTGGCCTGCTGCGGTGCGGTAGCACTGGCGCTGCCGTTGGCGCTACTTGGGGCGGCGTGCGTAAAAAATCTGTTTCCGAAGAGCCTAAAAATTGTAGCACGCCAACTCGGAATGGTGCTTTGTGGCTTGCCTTCGGTCATATTCGGGCTGTTAGGGCTGACGGTGCTCATGCCTTGGCTGTTAAAGATGCTGCCTCGGCAGATGGCGCAAAGCGGTGGAGCCTCTCTGTTTACTGTCATTTTGGTGATGGCTGCTATGCTGCTGCCAAATTTGTTTATTGGCTGCCTCGATTCGCTGGAACGGGCGGGCGAAAGGGTTGATGC
>JAEWNU010000131.1 GCA_023456995.1 Bacillota bacterium | reverse complement strand
ACACTCAGCTTTAAGATCGCTGCGCCCCTGAACAGTGGCAACCAACTTCATTTCACCCGCAGCCTTAGCTTTGATGACCAGCTTATTGTCCAAAGATCCAAGTTCAGCCGTTGCACCATCTCCTGTGCCAGCCCAAACAACAGTGAATTTGTCGTCCGTATTCCACAAGGCGGTAATTTCAGCTTGCTCACCGGGCGAAAGGGTTAGTTTAGCCTCGCTGAGGCGAAATCCTACATCGCCGGCGGCGGCGGTACTCTGCCCTGCGCCGATGCCATTATTAGCGAGATTAGAATCGGCGCTGTTGTTCTTGCCAGCATCGCCCACCGACCGGCCGCTTGTTTCGGTGCCAGTCATGCTGCCCGCACTGCCCATATATTTAAGGTAAGAGCTAATCGCATTGGTAAGTCCGTTTGCAATATTGGTCTGATAATCCTCGTTGATCAACTTGTGATATTCGGTCTGGTTAGACATAAATCCCGTCTCGACCAAAATAGCCGGATACTGCATGCTGCGCGTAACATAGTAATAACCGAATTTCTGTCCGCGGTTAGTGGTACCGAGCGCCGAAGCTACATTGGCCGAGGCATACTGCGCCAGGCCTGATGACCAGTAATTAAAGTAATAAGCCTCGGTACCCGCCGCGGTACCATTGTAAGCCGAAGAGTTGGAATGCACACTGATAAACAGGTGTGGGTCGGCTGCCGAGGTTCCGGCGACTCGCTGCTCAAGCGAGCTGTAATTATACTGGTTACTGTTCGTAACCAAAACAGTGGCGCCGCGGCTCTTGAGTGCGCTGACCAGCTTGGAGGTGATGGCATAGTTGACCGCCCGTTCGGGGTATGCAGACAAATAGCCTAACGCGCCAACGTCGCTGCCGCCATGACCCGGATCGATGACAATTTTAGCGCCGCTTAAATCACTTGGCGGATTGTTAAAGCGCAACACCAGATTACCGTCATTGTCATAATAGGGATACATGCCCATGAACTTGCCGGACGAACGAAGCGTCAGCGTCATGGTATCTCCCGAGAAATTCACCGCCGAAAACAGTGGATTCTTTGAAAGCTTCATACTGTCGGGCATGGAATTGGTATAGTTAAACTTAAAGGTCAGCTTGTCCGCGGCATAAGTCGCTACATAAGAAACCTGTTGGCGAGTTGCCAGAATAATCTTGGTGTAGCGCGAATCACTCTTAACAGTACAGCCGGTTATGCTGTTGCCCACCGCCGCCGAGCTCACCGATACCGTTGCAATATCATCAGCAAAGACGCGCAAACCCGACTGTAAGCGATAGAATCGGTAGGTCTCAAGCTTGTTCTTATTTGTAAAGGTATATTGCAACTCATCGCCCACTACATAATCCAAAGCGCCCTTGGGCAGCGGAAAATAGTTCGGCTCAGAATATTGAGAAACGGTGTCGCCCCTAAAGGTCTCCGCCAGATCAGCCGTTACCACCACTGGCGTGCCATCTGAGGGTAAAACCCGCTTGTTTACAATAATTTTAGCACCGCTCTTGCTTTTGGTCAACCCGTTCCACTCGCCATATACTGTCACAGCGCCCAGATTTTGTTCCTCTGTCTTGGCATCCGGTACGGTGAAAACGCCGGTGAAACGCGCGTAAGCTGTATCACGGTATTCGTCATCCTGTTGATCACTGAGCTGGAGTGGCACCGTTGCACCACCGATAACCGCGTAGACCTTAGCCTCAGCATAAGCGACGGAATCGATCGTCAGCTTGGTAGAGCCGTCGACATTCAGCGTTCCGCTGCCTGGCGAAACCTGCTTGACCACCTCGGTAATACGCGTGATGTTATAGGTAACAGTTTTGCCTTTATGGTTGATTTTAAAGATGTTTTCGCCCTCAACCAGCGGCATTTCAAGCTGGAAATAGCCGTTCTCGTCGGTCTTAATCTCAACATCGTTGATAGTCGCATCCGTGTTGGGGTCGGTGTTACCCGTAAACAGTACCGACGGGTCAAACGAGGTAAAGGTAGTCTGGCTCGGCTTAGTCAGTTCAAGGTCCTGCATAATATGCTCAGCCTTGACGCTGCCGGCGAAATAACCCACCAGCTTCGAGGCGCAGTCCTTCGGGTTTTCTATGAGTCGGTTCAGGCTGTTGAAGATACTGCCGGTGTAACTGGGCAGCTCTCGCGCTTCAATGACCTGACGTGCCAACTGATCATATTCGGTCCAGCCCACCGCTTCGGTCACGGCGCGGTCGGCCGCATGCACAATGTAAAGCGGCGTCCCCGTCGTGTCAGCAATGTTAGCCCACCATGCAGCTACCACCTGATAGGGCGTCTGCGTGTCATCAATCGAACCATAGGCCTTGACTGCAACGAAGTCAGCTAATCCGCTTTCCATAAATTTTACCGTGTCGGCGTTACCATCAGCAAAAGCCGAAAACGCCGCCTTAGTAGCGGAGCCATTTTCATTCTCATAGTCATTGGCCCAAACCGCTTCGCTTAAAAGTCCCACCGTCACAGAGGGAGATGTGCGGTCAAGCTCATTTCTGACCAACGTTAATAGTGTTTCAGGCACCGCGCGCATATATGTTTCAAAGCCGATACCCCCGCCTATCGCCAGATAGTTTGAATAGCTTTTTTTGCTTTGTACATTATAATAGCCGTCGAGCAACACACCATCAGGCTGATAGCGCGAGGCAAACGATGCGATATCACTCGTCACGCCGTCTATCAGCGAAGATGTTGCCTTGCCGAGCACAGCAATCTTATCGTTGAAAGTAACGTCGGTTATGTAATAGGTTGTGTACACATAAAGTCCAACCTCACGTGCCCGCGTGATGGCAGTAAGCAGCGGATCCAATCGCCCTTCCTCAGATTTTAGACAGGGCATAAACGACGACGGATACAGAACGTTGCCATCGGCGCCCAGCGTATCAATCACCACCGCGTTCATCGTCAAATCCAGCGCGGCATTAAGCGCCTTATCGATACCGGCTGCTATTTCTTCGTCACTGCCCGTCACAGGGAAATCCACGCCCGGTTTCAAAGTGACGGCACGCAGCTCATCGGGAAAAACCTTCTGAGCGACGGGTTGCGAGTCCGGTGCAACAGACTCACTAGTAGTATCGCTTTGCGACACCGACGAGGACTGCCCCCCACTTTGCGCTGTCTTTTTGACGAATAAAGGCAAATCTGTTTTATTGGCGAGCAATGCAAGCACACCGGTTGCTGCCGTTAGCAGTACCAGTGTGATGCAAAGAAATATCGCCATTTGCTTTTTACTTTTTTTTGTACGTCTTGCCACCATTGTTCCCCTTTGGTGTTGGTTTTGCATGTGGATTGCGCCGCCGTTTTATAGTACGCTCTTCAGATTGGCCCGTTCTTTAGAAATATGGGCTGAAACAGCACTGTCAGGGTTAAAAAGCGAATCATAGCGGTAGAGCAAAAAGCCCTCATAGCTTGAAGCCTCGCGTGCCTCATCCACCATATCACGCATCATGGTTGTGCCGCTTATCCATTCATTCGCGCCACTACCGGCCCACTTGTCTGAAACACCGCATTTGTACACCGCCAAACCGACATAAAGTGCGACGCCAGAGCCTCGGCACATTTTATTCCACAGTGACAGCGAGCTGCTGTAAGGTACCGAATCGTTTTCAAAACCATAATAGATCTGTGGACAGATATAATCAACATAACCGCTATTAGACAGCCATTTCTCCACATCCGCAAATTGCCCATTGTAGTTATTATCCATGCGCGCCTGCGGACTAATGCCAAACAGCACGGAGGAGTTGGCATTTTTTACGGCTGCATAAACCTGCCGAACTAATGCATTAACATTCTCACGACGCCAGTCAGCCTGAGAGAGCGACCCGCCTGCTGAACAGTAATCGCGGTAATAAACGGCGTCAAATGCCATGTCAGTTGTCGGATAAAAATAGTCGTCAAAGTGGATACCATCTATATCATAGTTTTCCACCAGTTCGACCACACCCTGTGTAATAAGCGAACGCGCGGTTTTGCTGGCTGGATTATAGAAAATTCCGCCGTTGTAAGAAATCGCTGTATCCTTCCCCTGCCTGATGGCCTGCACCGCCGGATTCGAAGAAGATAGCTCACGTGTGCTGCCAATGGCCAAGACACGGTAGGGGTTTATCCACGCCTCAATGCGCAAACCATATTTTTTTGCAGTGGAGACCATGATTTCGAGCGGATCATAACCAGGGTTTTCGCCCTCGTGACCAGTCAGCACATAGCTCCACGGAAAAATTTCCGAATCATACATTGCGTCGCCAAACGGGCGTACCTGAACAAAAACCGTATTCAGCCCGTAACCCGAAATGGCCTTAAAAGCACTGTTGATATTAGCATCAAAGCCTGACCTGTTCTGATCCTTTGCCAGCGAATAAAAATCAAGATAAGAAATCCAGATTCCGCGAACCTCGTCCACATTGCTTTTCGCCGGGGTATAGTCAACCTGTTCCACCGCAGGCGCGGCATCGGGTTTGCTGGAAGCAGGCGCTTGACTGCTTGAAGCTGCGGGTTTCGCCTGAGGGGCTGTCGATGCACTTGAAGCGGGTGCCTGGCTGCTTGAAGCTGCGGGTTTCGCCTGAGGTGCTGTCGATGCACTTGAAGCGGGCGCTTGACTGCTTGAAGCTGCGGGCTTCGCCTGTGGCGCTGTCACCGCGCTGGAGGCAGGTGCTTTCGATTCAGGTTCTGACGCCGAAGCAGGTACAGATGATTCTTCCGGCGCCTTTGAAGATGTCTCCGTTTTGTCGGTGTCTCCGGCAGGCAAAGACTGGTTTGCCGGGGGAAACTCCCCGGGGTATGTAGTCTCACTCGCCACACTGCTGCTTTGCTGTGGTTCAATCTGTCCCGTGCTAGAAACCACGCCGCTACCACATCCAGATAACGTCGTTACAAAAATGCTAACTACCAACAACAGGGCGATGTATTTACTGATACTGCGTTTCATTCTTTTACCTCACATTACACCATATAGCACTTTATTCTACCGCTTATCGCCAGAAGGGTCAAGTCATTCCAGAGTGACTTTTCAGCATTTTGTAGCAAAAAACGCCGGTAATTTATGTAAAATGAATTCTAATCTTCCTAAACAACATACATGTGATGGAATATAGGCCATTTTACTGTCAGACAAGGAAGTTTTCACCTTGTTTTTCCGAAATAATAGTGCAATATTTATTCCATGTTACTGCATTTAGAACTGCTTTTTCTTGACCAAACGCATCGCTGGTATTATTATGTAAAAAGGATGCAAAGGAGGCTGCGCAAATGTTCTTTATTGGATTGTTCGGCACAAATTTCAAAGTGGAATCAGCGGGCTATGTTCAGGCTGGCCGCTGCCCCTGCTGCGGCAGTGAAGAGCCGTTTCACCTTGCGAGGAAGTATCAGTATCTTCATGCTTTTTTTATCCCGCTCTTTAAATTCCAGTCGTCTTATTTTGCCACCTGCCCTAAATGCGCCAGCATCTTTGAGGTTAGTGACGTCATCGGAAAAGAAGCCGAACAAAACGGCACAGCCCGCGCCACCCAAGGGGCGTTGCATCTCTTGCAGAACAACTACCGCCCGGCCTGCCCGAACTGTGCCGCATTATTGGCATCAAATGACCATTTTTGCCGCAACTGTGGTAAACCCGTTGAAAAATAGCTCAACCTATATATTGCTCATTCAGAGCCTCTCGCTGTGTCGAGAGGCATTTTTTATTATCAAATACCCCATCTCTACTCGAGGGGCGTGGGCGTTTTTTAGAAAACAGCAGCATCACCGACGAGACAGCCGGAACAATCAGACTGCACAGTAGGACGGTTTTCATTTGCTCAAGAGTCAATGCCGTGGTGAGGAACACCGACGAAACCATTGGGTGGTATACTGCACCAAACACACACGCCATCGAAGCCAATGCCGCTGCTAGCAACAGCGGGTTGGTAAAAGGATTGATCTGCAGTAACCCCTTTGTCTCGCTGCGGCACTCAAACACATGAAAAAGCTGAGTCATGGTCAGTGTGCACAGCGCCGCAGTTCTCGCGGTTTTAAGATCAGCCCCGCTACCTGAAATCAACGAGAACACGCCGAGCGTCGTCAAGCCTATCAACACCCCTCGGAAGAGGATTTTACCTAACAGCCCGTCGGAAAAGATGGAGTCATCCGAGCGACGCGGGGGCTGACGCATCACCTGCGGGTCGGAAGGTTCAAGCCCAAGCGCTATGGCAGGCAGACCGTCGGTAACAAGGTTGACCAGCAACAGCTGAATCGGCGTGAGTATAACCGGCATGCCCATGAGCATACCAACAAACATGGTAAAGACCTCACCCGCGTTGCAGGAGAGCAAATACCGCAAAAAACGGCGGATGTTCTGATAAATTGTGCGGCCTTCCTCAACAGCCGCCACCAGGGTCGCAAAGTTATCATCAAGCAATATCACATCGGCGGCCTCGCGGGTTACGTCGGTACCACTGGCTCCCATCGCTACGCCGATGCTTGATTCTTTGACCGCAGGTGCGTCATTAACCCCGTCACCGGTCATTGCGACAATCTCACCATTTTCTTTCATGGCGCGCACAATGCGCAATTTGTGGGCTGGGCTGACACGCGCAAATACTGTAGCAGTTTTGCAGCACTCAAGCAGTTGCCCATCTGTCATGGCATCCAGCATGTCGCCCGTGATAACATCACCCTCACCCCGCAAAATGCCAAGTTGTTTGGCTACCGCCTTGGCGGTGGCGGCGTGGTCACCAGTGATCATAACTGCACGAATCTGTGCTGTGCGGCAGGCTGCAACTGCTGCCGCCGCTTCAGGTCGGGGCGGGTCAAATAATCCGATCAACCCTGTGAAAACCAAATTGTTTTCCGGCGCTTCCCCACTTTGACCCTGTTCGCGGAAAGCAAAACCCATTACCCGTAATGCATCCCCCGCCAGCCGGGCGTTGTCACCGATAATTTTGCGTCGCAGTTCAGGGGTAAGCGGAATGCTGCCCTGCGCCGTTGCAACTCGGGTGCAGCGCGACAGCACCAACTCTGGCGCGCCCTTCATATAGATTCTGTTTACGCCGTCGGCGCAACCGCCCCAGACAGTCATGCGCTTGCGAGTCGAGTCAAACGCCAATTCACCGCGTCTGAAAAAATCCGCGGGGCGCACGCCGGCATCCAGCGCTGTTTTAAGCAGCGCTGTTTCGGTTGGATCACCAGAATACATGAGACTATCCGGATCTTCCCGACCCCAGAAACCACGCTTTTTAGGTTGTGCTCTGGCATCATTGCAATAGGCTGCCGTTTCCAGCAGGTATTTTAGCTCCGGGTGGCGTAACGGCAATTGCTTTGCTTGTTCGGGCGCATGCTCCCCCGATATCGTCACCAATTTTTGCACCGTCATCCGGTTCTGAGTCAGCGTGCCGGTCTTGTCAGAGCAGATTACCGTGGCACAGCCTAGCGTCTCCACTGCGTGCAGATGCTTAATCAATGCGTTTCTGCGAAGAATTCGCCGCACGGCAAGTGCCAGCGAAATGGTCACAATAGCAGGTAACCCTTCCGGTACTGCCGCCACCGCCAGACTAATGCCGGTAATAAGCATATTCAGCGGCGCTTCTCCTCGCCATACCCCCGCCGCTGCCACCATCATGCAGATTACGAGACAACCCGCGCCGATCACGCGTCCCACCTGATCCAATCGCTTTTGCAGCGGCGTTTGCTCCTCTTCTATGTCGCTGAGCATTCCGGCAATGGCGCCCATCTCGGTTGCCATGCCAGTGGCAGATACTTGTGCTTGGGCGTGTCCGGCTACAACATGGGTGCCCATAAACACCATCGCGTCATGCGCCGCGCGCGCATTTCCCTCGTTACCGGTAACCGCTCGCTTGACGCAAGCCTCTGATTCCCCAGTAAGCAGCGCCTCGTCACAAGCCAGTGCGTTTTGCGTTAGTACCACCGCATCAGCAGCAACGCAATCTCCGGCTGAAAGCAACAGCAGGTCGCCCTGCACAACCTTGGTTGCTGAAATTTCAAGCTCTCGTCCATCACGCCTTACGCGGGCCAACGGAGCCGAAAGCTTTGCCAGTGCTTCCAGCGTCTGTTCGCAGCGCAGCTCCTGAAAAAATCCCAGCAATGCGTTTATCAGCACAATTACCACAATAGCGACTGCCTCGTGCATTTCACCCAAAACCGCCGAAATTGCTGTGGCAACCAGAAGTATAATGACCATTAAATCGCGAAACTGCCCCGCAAAAATTTTCAATGCCGAATGCTTTTTGCCGGTATCCAACCGGTTTTCTCCATATTCCAGCAAGCGCTGCTGTGCCTCTTTGGTTGTTAGTCCTGCCATTTCTTCCCGCCCGTGCCCCATGAAAATAATCTCCCTTCCTGTCCTTTTAACTTGTTTATACTTATTCGGGGCTGTCCAAAAATATGTTGAGATCAAAAACGCACGGGAACCTTTGACAATTTTTCTGTTTGCGCGTAAAATAAATGCAATTGTTTATACTGCTTTCAGATAGAAATCACAACATAATTAATGATTTAAATTAACCAGTATTGAAAATGGCACGGAGGTTTTTTAATATGAAAAACGGCTTTATACGCGTAGCTTGTGCTTCTCCCGAACTGAGGGTGGCAGACTGCGCCTTCAATGCCGAAAAAATGGTGGAAGCACTCAAAGACGCCATGACCAAAAGGGTTCGCTTGCTGGTGTTTCCCGAACTTTCACTGACTGGCTATACCTGTGGTGACCTATTTTCGCAACAGGTACTGCTTGACGGTGCGCAAAAGGGTCTGCGTACACTTTTGAGGGCTTCGGTGGGCTACGAGATGGTGATTGTCGTTGGAATGCCGATATCCGCTTTCAACAAATTGTATAACTGCGCCGTCGTAATACAAAGCGGTAAGCTGCTTGGCGTCGTCCCAAAGGCGCACTTGCCAAACTACGGCGAATTTTATGAGCAGCGTAATTTCGCCCCCGCCTTCCCGGGTATCAATAGCATTACCCTATGTGGACAGACTGTGCCATTTGGACAAAAGCTGTTGTTCTGCTGTGATGAGTTGCCCGAATGGACTTTTGCCGTGGAAATCTGTGAGGATCTCTGGGTTCCTCAGCCGCCCTCCGTTTCC
>JAEWNU010000130.1 GCA_023456995.1 Bacillota bacterium | reverse complement strand
GATGACGCGCTGCGCCATGTGCTGCTCGATGTACTTGACACCCCTGTCTCTCCCGAGTTGTTACCCGCCGAAAACGGTGAAATCTCACAAAAAACCGAAGGCATTGTCGGCCCCTATGAGCTGCATGATTTCTTCCTCTATTACTCGGTACGTTGGAGCTTTACCCCGCAGAAGGTGCTGCGCCTGGCCGAAGTAGCCTTTGCCGGAACCTATAACCGCGCCACCCTTTTAAAGTGGATGCGCACCTTCTACCGCCGTTTCTTCTCGCAGCAGTTTAAGCGCTCCTGCCTGCCGGATGGTCCCAAGGTTGGCTCGCTGACCCTGTCACCCCGTGGTGACTGGCGTATGCCCAGCGACGCCTCTTCGGCTCTGTGGCTTGAGGAGATAGACAACTTATGTTGACGGGCGCATCATCTTAGATGCCCAAATTGTCTTCAGGCAATTTTAGCCCCTCAGCAAAATTCAGTTTATAGTAAAAGCCAGCGTTTATCGTTGGCTTTTTGATTTTCAAAAATTAGATCAATTACATTTTACTCCAAAATCAAATAAGCTGAGCCGAAGTCTTTATGACTTCGACTCAGCTTATCTAAAACGCTAAGAACAGTTTAATCTATGACCGTCGCTGCGCATAGGAACTCTTGGCCGCGCGCACGGTGTCCAGCGCCTCCCGGCGCTGCTGCTCCCACTCCTGCTTTTTACGTGTTTTTAACAGGCGTCTTTGCTCCCGAACACGCAGATTATGCCAACGTATAGCAAACAGGATCAAAACAGATGCTACCAGCACGGCAATAGTGCCTATAAGCCAGAAACCGGGTTTGATTCTAATAGGCAACAAGGAAGTATTGGTAAGCTGTGCCGCAGTCGTCGCAGCAGCTTCAGCAGGCTTCTCTTTGAGTGTCCACTTTAATGCCACATCAGCCAGCTCGTTGCCATCCGGATCAAAAAATTTAATGCGCGGAGCAATTGTTTCTCCTACTTTATAGCTTTCGGGTGCAACTAGCTCTGATTTAATATCTATTTTAGCCACTGTAGGCGGGCGGACGATATCAATATCCTGCGATGATATGACCACCTCACCGGTTTGAACCTCACCATCATAAACTGCAATGGGTGTTTTCTCATATTGATTGACCGTTATAGTTGCGGTGGAGAAATTTTCAAAACAATAATCAAGCAGCTTTGCGGCATCAACATACTTTTCATACTGTGTCCTAGTTTTCATTACGACACAGATCAGCTCCTTATCGCCGCGTTTCGCGAGTGTAACAAGCGTGTGTTGGGCCTCCGGCGTCCACCCCAGCTTCCCCCCCTCGGTACCCTCGTAGTAATATTTTGATTCCACCAGCATGTGATGATGCGTCCCAATGGTTCGCGGCTGCTTTTGCTTGTTAGTTGGAGGAATCTTATATTCTTCTGCACCGAACAGCGCCCTAAATCCATCTACCGTTAATGCCCAACGGGTAATCAGCGCCATGTCATAGGCACTGGTGTAATGATTTTTATCATGCAAACCGTGTGCATTCACAAAATGTGTATCGTTTGCCCCGAGCTCGGCAGCTTTCTGGTTCATCATGCCGGCAAAGGAATCTAGGCTGCCCGCCGTATACTCCGCCAGACCATTCGCTGCATCGTTCGCCGATTCAACCATTGTAGCGTTCAGCAGCGCTTCTACCGAAATCTGCTCACCTTCAGTCAGTGCAATATGTGTGGTTCCATATCCTATTGAATGGGTCGCATCATAGCTCATTGTATGTATATCCTGTGGTGAGCCATTCTGGAGCGCCAGCGCACAGGTCAAAATTTTGGTTATGCTGGCAGGATACATCTGAGTGTGTGCACCTTTAGACGCAAGCACCTGTCCAGATTTAACATCCATGACCACATAAGTTTCCGAATTGACGTCCGGTGGTGTGGCCGCGGCACAATAATGCACCAGCATGGCCGACGTTAATAAAGCCGACAGCAGTCCTGCCACAAATTTCATCGGTTCACCCCTGTATGATCTATCCACTTAGACAGATGTTATTGTTTTTTTATTATAGCACAAAAATGTGAAAGAAGGGTGAAAATTCGCCAAAAATACGTAGCTAAAACATGACAAATTATAGCAACAATGAAAAACCGCATGCAAATACGGTTTGCATGCGGTTCAGTGCGTATCTGTTTAAATAATAAAAATAAATAGGTACGCCAATTTAATAAATAGAATAACGAGCAACGCAACTAATCGGCAGTAAGGATGCCCTCATCATCGTGCAGATACGGAATGACACCTTCTACTTAACAATTCCCCTCTTCGATACACCGATTACAAGTGCCATAAAAAATGACATCACACCCCTCTATGGAATGCTTCTCATCATTAGAAATTAAAGTTCGCCATGCCCCTTTGGGCACCATGATATCAATTACCTTATTACAGGACTTGCAGCATAAATGATAGTGAGGTTCTACATTTCCATCAAATCGGTCGGGGGAGTCTGCAACATGCAGTTTCCTGATGATGCCAGTCTCGTAGAGCTGGTTGAGGTTGCGATAAACAGTCGCAAGGCTCAGACGAGGATATTGGCCCTTGAGCGTGCGGTAAACGGTCTCTGCCGTAGGGTGCTCGTCAGTGTGCCGCAAAACGTCAATTATTAGTTCACGCTGTTTTGAATAATTCATGTCATCACCCTTTTTTCAATTGCCGCCACAGGTAGTATTAATCATACCATATAAGCACATTTGAAATTTATACTATACTGTCGTCATTATTTAAAATCTGTCTTTATTGCACTGTAGTATTGGCTCATATAGCTTTGGTAATTAGCTACATATTCCGAATCTCCCGCCTCATGCGCGCGCTTGATATATTCATGGGATTCATAACGTGCACGCTCGTCCTTGTTGCCAATAATACTCAGGCCGATGTTTGAGCAGTGATCTGCAATACGTTCTAGGTTCGTAAGAATTTCAAGGAAGACAATGCCACTGTGAATATTACATTCGCCGCTTTTCAGACGCTCAACATGCATGTCCTTCAAACGCTCTACAATGGCATCTATAGTTTCTTCCAACGGTTCTATCCTTTTGGCAATGGTCGTGCTAGACGATAGCTGTGCCTGATTAGCCGTTTCAAGAATATCGTTGACAGCTCTGATCAACACGTCTAATTCATCGAGAGCCTGCTGCGAAAACGATACACTGTTCGACTGCATTTCCTCGGCGCATTCCATCAGGTTGGTACAGTAGTCGCTGATGCGTTCGTAATCCTTGACCATGTGCAGCGCAGTGGAAATAGCGCGATTGTCATCATCAGAGACCTGCTGTGCCGAAAGTTTGACCAGATAATGCTCCAGCTTGTCCTCCATTTTGTCAATCAGGTTTTCATTTTCGTTAATTCGCTCAACCGTTTTGGAATCAAATTTCGCCAGCAGCTCAACACCATCCAGATAATTCTGCTGGGCGTATTCCGCCATTTTGGAAATCATATGATCGCACTGCTGCAACGCGATGGACGGCGATTTTAGCAAGCGCTCATCAAGCAGTTCGAGCACCTTAAACTTTTCACCCTCGCCATGATCTTTTATGGTTGCGTAGGCAAGCCGTTCAAGAAGGCGAGCGAACGGAATAAGCAACGCCGTCACAACAACGTTAAAAAATGTGTGGAAATTTGCAATACCGGTACGGCCTATCGTCTCATTCCAAAAGTCTGGCGCTCCCAATATGGCCTTAAGGCTGTAGGCCACAGTCAAGAAAGCGACGGTGCCGATAATGTTAAAATACAAATGGATCAGTGCTGAACGTTTTGCGTTTTTAGAAGCGCCGATAGAAGAAAGTATTGGCGTAATACAAGTACCGATATTCTGGCCCATAATTATTGGGAAGGCCGTAGAAAAATGCAGCACACCAGTGGAGGATATTGCCTGAAGCATACCGACCGATGCGGAGGAGCTTTGTATAATGGCCGTTACAATCGCGCCTGCCAGCACGCCAAGAACAGGATTAGACATTGCCGTGAGTGCATTTATAAATGCCGGAGAATCCTTCAACGGGGATACTGCGGCCTCCATCGCAAACATACCTGAAAACAAGATGCCAAAGCCTACAAGCATCTGGCCAATCTCACGGCGCTTGGCTTTTTTTGAAGCCATATACAACACAATGCCCAGCATAGCCGCCAGTGGCGCAAGCGTGGAAGGTTTAAAAAAACGAAGTGCCAAGCTTCCGCTGTCTATATCAGACAGGCGAATCAACTGTGCGGTTATGGTTGTGCCGATGTTGGCACCCATAATGACGCCCACAGCTTGCCGCAACTGCATAATTCCGGCGTTGACCAGGCCCACCACTATAACGGTGGTTGCCGATGAGCTTTGCAAAACCCCGGTGACAATGGCGCCAAGCGCCACGCTGGACAAGATATTCCCCGTGAGCTTTTCAAGCGCCTTTTCCATTTTGCCGCCTGAAATCTTTTCAAGTCCATTGCCCATAACGCTCATTCCGTACAAAAAAAGCGCTACACCGCCGCCCATGGCAATCAAATTAAGGATGGTCATAAACGTTGCTCCTCTTAAAGCTTTTTTGAGTTGTCCACTGCATTTTTAATTTTACAATGTACTGACCTTAGTTTAAACATGTTCTTTTTTATTGTACCACGAAAATAAGCTTGATGCATTATAAAAAAGCGCTGGAATTTCAGGAACTTTTTCAACCTGTTCGGTTCATCTTGACCGAAACAGTGACGGAAAAGCTGCATTGCTTTTGTACTTCTTGATGTAATTGATATATTGAACAATGTAATTTAAACAAATAGCGGTATATCTTTTTGGCGCATCTGCTCGCTTTTTGGAATTGACCTGTAGAAAAATATCCCGTACAATGTAGGTAACGAAAGGGGTATTGCATTTATGAAGGATATCAAAGCAATTATCAATTCTTATCTTGAGCAAATCATAACATATCGTCGCCATATCCATCAGAACCCGGAACTGAGCCACGAAGAAGTTAAAACCGCTACTTTTATCGCAGAAACCCTGCGCAAAATGGGGCTTGAACCCACCACAGGGGTCGGTGGCAACGGTGTTACAGCCATTATTAACGGCGCCAAGCCCGGCAAATGCGTCGGCCTGCGCGCCGATTTTGATGCGTTGCCTATACAAGAGACAACCGGTCTTCCCTTTGCCTCGCAAAACGCTGGCGTTTCACATTCCTGCGGTCACGATATGCACACCGCCATGCTGCTCGGTGCGGCACATGTGCTGCTCTCGCTTAAGGACGAATTTGCCGGCTGTGTTAAGCTCATATTCCAACCTGCCGAAGAGGACGTGCTCAACTGCGGTGCAGCTCCCATGATCCGTGACGGCGTACTCGAAAATCCGCATGTAGATGCCATGATTGGTCAGCATGTCTGGCCGCAATACCCTGTTGGAACCGCCGCTATACGCAATGGTGCCATGATGGCCTCCTCCGACCGCTTTCATATTACCGTTCACGGCAAAAGTAGCCATGGCTCTGCCCCTGAGGACGGCATAGACGCCGTTGTCATCGCGGCACAGGTTATCACCGCGCTTCAGACTATTGTCTCCAGAAAGGTCAGCCCGCGTGATGCTGCCGTCGTATCAATTGGTACTATCCACGGAGGCGACCGCTATAACGTCATTGCAAATCAGGTTAAGCTTGAAGGCACCTGCCGCAACTTAAACCCTGAGGTCAGAAACAAGATGCCCGAACGCATCGAGCAGATTGCCAAAGGTGTCGCAGAATCGATGGGCGGCAGTTGTGACGTGGAGTATTTCAAGGGTTATTCCCCTACTGTCAACAATCCTGAGATGTTTACGTTGGTACATGGTATCATGAAAGAGGTTGTCGGTGACGGCGCGCATATTCCAGAAATGTCGGCGCTAGGCGGCGAGGACTTCTCTTTCTACTGTGAAAAAGTTCCGAGTGCCTTTTTCTGGCTGGGCGTCCAGACCCCTGGCCAGCCGTTTTATCCCATTCATAACGGTGGTTTTTCACCAGATGAGAACGCAATTCCGATCGGCATTGAGATTGCCGTTCGATCTGCACTGACCTTTTTGTCAAAATAGTTAGTTCTTACACGGGGCTGTAGCAAAATGCATTTTGTGCGTTTGCCGCAGCCCCGTTTATTTATTTTGTCATAAACTAGTTGTTTTATCATACAAAAGTTCTTTTTTACTCCAAAAAGGTGGCGCTGATGTTAAATCCCATCTGCTAAGCACCGTCTTGATCGTAACACACATTGTCATCTGAGGCTATAATGTAATTGACGCATCACAATTTTTGAGGATGATTTCAATGAATGAGAAAAAACTTGCAATTGTCTGGATCAGCGTTGATAAGCGTGCGGCAATCGATATGGCGCTGCTGTATGCACGCGACAGTCTCATAAACGGCTGGTGGAAGCATGTGGAGCTTATTTTGTGGGGGCCTTCGGTTCAGGTTGCCGCCGAAAGTAAGGATGTGCAAAGTGAACTCGAAATTTTGCAAAGCCTTGGCGTACCCATTCTCGTCTGTATGGCGTGTGCAGTGCGTTACGGCGTTGCCCGTCAGCTGACCGACCTGGGCTATGAAGTCAAAGGCATGGGCGAGCACCTCACCGAGCTGCTGGCTGGAAATGCTCCTGTTATGTTAATATAGCCGTCAGAGCAAAAATCTTTTGCATATCAAAGTCATAATCAA
>JAEWNU010000129.1 GCA_023456995.1 Bacillota bacterium | reverse complement strand
CCAGCCCGAATGCGCTGCAAATCTCCTCAATCTTGCGGCGCAGTTGTTTTGGTGGCAAAAGCTTTTCAGCGGTGCCCAGCACAATGTTATCCATCGCCGAAAAAATCTCAACCAGCTTAAAATGCTGATGAATCATGCCGATGCCAAGCTTCATCGCGTCCACCGGTGAGTTGATAGTCACCTCTTGGCCATTCACCAAAATGGCGCCCGAATCAGGGCGGTAAATGCCCGAGAGCATGTTCATTAAAGTGGTTTTACCCGAACCGTTTTCGCCCAACAGCGCTAAAACCTCGCCACGTTTAACTGCGAGATCAATGCCATCATTAGCCAGCACACTACCAAAGCGCTTGGTTATTTGTTTACATTCAATTGCAAAGTGGGACTGCGAAGACGCTTCCACGTGATCACCCCTCTGTATAAATACAAAAAATTTTAAGCTTACTCAAAAGTGCCGTCCAGCCGCTTGACCCGGCGGCGCTTTTCAATAAATTTAAAAGAGAAAGGGCGGTCATTTAATGAATGACCGCCCCTGCCTAAACATTAATGCTTGGCGGTGCAGCAGTTACTTTACAACAACGTTCTTAAAGTACCAGTTGACGTCGCTGTAATGTTCGCTGGTGTGCTTTTGGCCGTCGTTGCCCTCAATTTCACCGTTGAATACATCCCATTCGCCAGAAACAATTTTCTTGCGGGCTTCTTCAATCTTCTCAGCGGTTCCTTCTGCGCACAGGTCGGAAAGCGCGGTGATATCAACAAAGCCTTCGGCCAGACCGCCGTAATAGTTTTCGCCGGTCCAGGTGCCATTGATCACGTTCTCAACCGCCCAGGTGTAATAGGTGCTCCAGTTCCAGACGGCACTGGTCAGCACGGCTTTAGGCGCATCCTTGGACATGTCGGAGTTGTAACCAACGCCCCAGACACCCTTTTCCTCAGCGGCAAGCTGGGGATTGGGGGTATCGCAGTGCTGGCCCATGACGTCGCAGCCCAGTGCAATCAGCGCCTCAGCAGCCTGCTTCTCGCCTTCGGGATCAAACCAGCTGTTTGTGGTTTTGACATAGACCTCAGATTCGGGATTGACGGAATAAGCGCCCATTGCGAAGGCGTTCAAACCGCTAGTGACTTCGCCGTTGTCGGTACCCCAGGCAGCGACATAACCGATCTTATTGCTCTGGGTCTTTAAGCCCGCAGCAACGCCTGCGAGATAACGAGCCTGATAAATGCGGCCAAAGTAGTTATTGAAGTTTTTGCCATTGGACTTGTAACCAGTGCCATGAGAGAAGATCACATCGGGATATTCTGCGGCCAGCGCTTCGCAAGTATCCATGTAGCCCCAGCTGGTAGCGAAGATGATGTTGGCACCTTCCTCAATGCACTCAAGCATTGCGGTTTCAATGGCAGTGGCGTCGCTATCGCTGACGTTAATTTTGCGGATGATCTGGTCATCGCGCAGGCCAAGGTTCTTCTGCATGCCGACAATGCCCTGATCGTGAGTAAAGGTATAGCCCGAGCCTTCAGCGGGGTCGGAAATGTGAATGACGCCAATTTTGATGGTATCCTTTGCGATGGCATTCACCGGTGCGCTTTCAGACGGCGCAGCAGAAGATGCAGCCTCGGAAGAGGCGGCAGGAGCAGCCTGACTGGAAGCAGGAGTACCGCCGCATGCACCTAATAACAGCATGCCGGCAGCCAGCAAAATGGCAAGACTTTTCTTCATTTCTTTTTCATCCTCCTAATTATGGTAACCTATGTTCGTTTTTATTACTGCGGCGGTTGCCGCGAGCAAACACGTTTAATTGCGGAAGACGACGCCGTGATCATCCATAGCATCCACAATTGCGAGCGATTCCACCCGCACACCCATGTCGCGAATAAGCTTTCCACCCTCTTGAAAGCCTTTTTCAATGACGATGCCAGCGCCTACCAGTGTGGCGCCCGCGCCGTTGACCAACTCGATAAGACCTTTAAGCGCACAGCCGTTGGCCAAAAAATCATCGATGATCAGCACCTTGTCATCGGCTGTTAAAAAGCGCTTTGAAACAATAATGTCGTACACCTTTCCATGGGTGAACGACTCAACACGGCTGGTATACACCTCACCCGCAATATTTTTGGTGGGGTTCTTTTTGGCAAAAACCACTGGGACGTTAAAATACTGTGCGACAATACAGGCGATTCCTATGCCGGAAGCCTCAATCGTCAAAATCTTGTTGATATCACAGTCTGCAAACCGACGCTTAAATTCCTTGCCGATCTCTCCAAACAGTCCGATATCCATCTGATGGTTTAAAAAGCTGTCCACCTTTAGGACATTGCCGGACTTGACCTGTCCGTCTTTAAGAATACGATCTTTTAGCAGCTGCATAGCGCCGTTACCTCAACTCTCTAAACGGTTATGAACCAAATTACAATAAAAATTCTATCAAAAAAGCGGGGGCTTGTCACCTGTTTATAGATGAAAAGTTAGCGTTTTGTAAAAAATAGTGTCTTTGATGGAAAAGCGGAGAAAAACTTCAACTACTTTGGGGATTAAGACGAAATAAAAATTCGTTGATTTATAAAATAATTATTTTACTGCAACATAAGCCTCAATGCGTATGCGATCGACTGCTATGGTCCCCTGTACCAGCTGTGCGCTACCGCCGCCCTTACCGCCCAATGTCTGATGCAGTTCTTTTGAAAGTGTGCGCGCGTCGCCCTGAGCTACGCCAAGCGCATAACGGTAACCGTTCTCGTCGTCGCCGCATAGCAGTAGACACGGGCCGGGGCGGTGGTCTATCAGTTGTGTACAAAAACGTCGCAGCTCGTTTGGGGTTAGATTATCTTCAAAAAGGCACAGCATGCCCTCGCCACGGTCGATAGATTCGAGACGGACGGCAAACAACTTGTCCTTTGATGCGATCAGCTCAGCGCGCAGCGCGTCTGATTCACCTAAGATTCTCTGCACAGCTTCCGAGACCTCTGCTGGTTTGGCGGATAACAGTTGAGAGATAGCCCCAACTGAGGCATCCTTCTGGCGGTAGTCAGCCAACGCCCTTTCACCGCAAAGTAGTCCCACCCGCGTACCACCTTTATAACGCTGGGGAGATAACAGCTTTATCAGGCCGATCTCTCCGGTTTTGGCCACATGGGTACCACAGCAGGCACAACAATCGGCGTCCGGCACGGTGATGATGCGCACCTCGCCGGACAAGGCCTTTTTACTTCGGTAGTTAAGCGCCGCCAGTGCATTTTCATCGGGGTAGCACTCTTGCACCGAAATGTTGGCAAATACAACGCGGTTTGCCGCAAGCTCTACAGTGGCGAGTTGTTCGGGAGAAAGCTCGCCGCTAAAATCGACGGTGACCATTGTGCTGCCCATGTGAAAGCCCACGTTATCCAGCTTAAAAAGCTTGTGAACAATACCGGAAACAATGTGTTCGCCGGTATGGTGCTGCATCAACGAAAAGCGTCGCAGCCAGTCGATCTTGCCAATGACCACTTCGCCGACTGTCAGCGGGGCGTTGGTGGTATGCAGAATGATTTCGTCTTTTTCGTGTACATCCAGTACCTGTGCATTCCCTAATGTGCCAATGTCAGCGGGCTGACCGCCGCCCTCAGGATAAAAACAAGTCGCAGCGAGTGCCACAGCAAAATGTTCACCTTGTGGCATACAGGAAAGTACCGTTGCCGAAAACTCGGTTTGGTACGGATTTTCTCGAAATAATCTTTTTACAGGCATTTTAAAGGTCACTCCGGTTTCATAGATTAAGTTCATAAATTTTAGTATAGCATAATGAAGAAGGGGCTACCAGCCCTTGTGCAATATGGCGGTTGTGCTATAGTAAGAATAAGAAGATGGGAGGAAACCGACATGGAACAAACTATCCGAACAGGACGCTACCGACATTTTAAAGGGATGGAATATCGCGTTCTATATATCGCAATGCACAGCGAGACACTGGAGCCTTATGTAGTATATCAAGCGCTTTATGGCGAAGGTGGCATTTGGGTGCGCCCGGCTGCCATGTGGCAAGAAATGATCACGCATGATGGCAAAATACAGCCGCGTTTTATATATATTGGGGAGGAATAGATGCATGAATGACATTCAAGAATTACAAAAGCTAATTGATGAAAGCCAAAGCATTGTTTTTTTTGGTGGTGCGGGTGTATCAACGGAAAGCGGAATTCCGGATTTTCGCAGCGTCGATGGGCTTTATAATCAGCAGTTTGACTATCCGCCTGAGACTATTTTAAGTCATGGCTTTTTTATGCGCCACACAGAGGACTTTTATAAGTTCTATCAGACGAAAATGATGTATAGCGGTATAGCGCCCAATCCAGCACACACTAAGCTGGCAGAATTAGAAGCAGCCGGCAAGCTTTCAGCCGTCATCACTCAGAATATCGACGGGCTGCACCAGCTTGCCGGCAGCAAAAACGTATTGGAATTGCATGGATCAATGCTGCGCAACCATTGCATGTCCTGCGGTAAGTTTTATGCAATTGATGCGATGCGTGGGCCTGGTGTGCCTAGATGTGGCTGTGGCGGTATAATAAAACCGGATGTTGTGTTATATGAAGAGGCGCTGGACAGCGATACCGTCGAGCGTGCGGTAACCGAGCTACGGATGGCCGATTTGGTGATTGTGGGCGGGACGAGTCTGGCGGTTTATCCGGCGGCGGGGTTGCTCAATTATGTCCGCGGTAAAATTGTGCTGATTAATCGCGACGCCACACAACTAGATAACGCCGCCCAGTTGGTGTTCCGCGCGACCATCGGCGAAGTGCTAAGTCAAATACAGGTCGGTGGTTCATCGAGGTAAGGCAAAAGGATTCGATAACGCTCAAGCAACGTGTCAAGACGCATGGCGGCGTTGGCTGCGCTGGGCGAGGGCAGCACAATTGCGGGCCTGCCGGTACTGCGTTCACACAGTCGGTGATAAAGCTTTCCGGCTGTTTGACCGGTGGTAAATATCGCCTGGATGTTTGCTTTTTCCAGTATCAACGCAATATCATTAGGTACAGCGTCCCTGATGGTAGCATCACTGGCACCTTCTATGGTACAGCTTTTCAGCACGTCCCAAAGGGCGATACCGTGCGAAAGGCAAAAATTTCGACGGGCTTCATTGTCTTCTATTGGCGGGCATCTCAACAACGCGAACAGTATTTGCCAAAAACGATTCTGTGGGTGTGCATAGTAAAAGGCCCGTTGCCTTGATATTGGGGAAGGCATTGTACCAAGAATTAAAATTTTAGAGCGTTCATTATAGATTGGTGTTAAGGGATGTTTAACAGTTTGACTCATCAAAGTTTACCTTTTTAAAATTTGGACTTTTCTAACAGTTTTAATTAAAATTATAATACATTTGTTGATGTGTTATAATCACTATATAAAGGATAAGGTCTAGCGATCATGTTGTGGTAATCGGTTGTGAAAAACGAAATCTCCAAGATTATGAATCGAAAATAATGTATACATGCAAATATATTGCGATAAAAAATTCCGTCAAAAAACTTTTTTTATATACTCTGAAATCAATCCTTAAAATGGATAAAAATAGCTTCATGACACTTGAAAATCACCTAGAATACTCATTTTTAATTATTCATGCAAATATTTTGTGCGGTTATTCTTCTTGCACAAAACTAAACTCAATATTGGCGAAACAGTCAAACAACCCAACTTTTTTAGTATGGATAATTTTGCTAAAACTCTGTTATCATGATCATGTATCCAAGAATAAAGGGGAGTGTAGCAAAATGATCATCTGCTATGAAATTGTATGTTCGGAGAGATTCATTGAGGATTTTGGATCGTGTAGCGTATTTGGCCTGAGAGCATATGAAGAGGGTAACAAATGCAGTGACTCGGTCTGCTGCATCGAAGATATCTCTTCAGACAAAAAGTTTGTCGAGGCCCTCTGTGAGCGGCTCAGGCGTCATGATGTACATCTTGTTCATTTGAAAGATATCGTAGTGGACGCAATAAGTTAACTGCCACTAGAAAAAATCAGGCGAACCAGATCAACTCGATTGTTGATTTGAAGTTTACTATAAATATTTGAAAGATTTTTCTTTACAGTGCCTTCGGAGATTCCACAATCAACCGAGATGCCTTTAATGGAATTTCCGTTGACGATATGACAAGCAATTTCAAATTCTCGTTTGGTAAGCCGGTTCGCCAGACTCTGTATGGAAGGCTGAGGCCCCGTTTCGGGTATGATAAACAAAAATATTTGGTTCGAGTTAAGCGTTGGGATAGCGGCAATCAGGCAGTTGAGATTGATTAGGTGGTGTGAAACGGTAAGAATGCTCTGTTTATCGCAACAAGCCGGAACAACCTTCGTTTTTAGAAATTCTAAATCCTCATGCGAATAAACTAGACGGTTAAAACAATTATTTGCATTTATTATCCTTTTGTATTTACAGTTATTCGTTTCTACAACCGCCACACCGATATTTCCTGCCTCGCAGACCTGCTGGGGGCTTGTGTTGATGGATTTCATTATCTGGTAATAGTCTTGTGTTCCCAGTTTGTGGATTCCAATAAGCATAAACCGGCTATAGTGATTTAATGGTACTAGTGTGATCAGCAGATACGAAGTTGTTTTGTTATGCTCATAAACATCTAGAAAAAAAGAAACTTTATTAAGTTCCATGGAACGCTTTATTAGCTTGTCAGTACAAAGGCTGCGCATGCGAGGAAATATCGGATCAATAGTCTCACCAATGTTTATCCCTAACATCTGGGAAAGGGACGGGCTAATGCTTGCTATTTTATAGTTGTCTTCGTTACAATTTATTAAAATCGAATCATAAAAAGATGCTTTAAACTTGTTTAGCGGCATATTGACAAGATTATTTACGCTATAGGTGTTGTGATTTGTTTCGTCTGCGTCCCAGATAGGTATCAGGGAAATTGTCAGCAAAGGTCTGTTATAGGCAAGAGAATAGCACCAAAAACTGTCCTTTATTTCTCGTAGGTCCCGGAGGGTCTCATTACCGTCCCTAATATAAGAAAAGGCTTGATATATCCAGACTGCGGTTTTCTCAGGAACTATTTTTTCAAGTGGTGAACCTATCGAATTTGGCCTGATGTCTACCACGCGACAGAATGCTTCTGTTACACTGCTCAACACCAAACAAGACTCTTCCTCGTTTGCGGTGAAAATGCATTCATATAGGGGAGAGGTGTTCTTCAAAGTAGTCTTCCTTTCATAAATAATTCTTCTTATTCAAATAAATCATTAATAATTATAACATTTTGAACCATTGTATAATATTGCGTTGTTTCACAAAAATTATAGAAAAAGTTGTTTTGTTCGTTCACAATTCAAGGTTATTTTGTAGAATAAGAATGAAAAATGTCGAAATAAAAGTGTGTGAGACAATGAGAATAATAAAGCGGCAAAGGTAGTCCTTTGCCGCTTTTGCAATAATAATGCTAGTTTTAAACGTTAAATTGATTAGCTTCTTCTTCACAGGTTCTCATAGCTAAAATAGTTTGAGAGATTAATTCATCGAGCTCCCAGCCAAGCATTTCAGCTCCTTTTTCGATGACTTCGCGGGAGCATCCGGCTGCAAACGCTGGGGTCTTAAATTTCTTTTTAACCGATTTTAGCTCTAAGTCTTGTACACTTTTAGAGGGACGCATCAGTGAAACAGCGCCAATCAGACCGGTTAACTCATCGGTGGCGTAAAGCACTTTTTCCATCTGACTTACCGGCTCAATATCCACCGAGCGCGGCCAACCATGGCTTGCGGTAGCGCGTATAATAATTTCATCGACACCGGAGTCCTTCATCAACTGTTGCTGCTTTACACAATGAGACGCAGGAAATTGTTCAAAATCAAGGTCATGCAGCAAGCCGACCATAGCCCATAAATCCGCCTCGTCAGGGTGCCCAAGTTGGATAGCGAAATAACGCATAACCCCTTCGAGCGTCACAGCGTGCTTAAGGTGAAAAGGCTCTTTGTTGTATTGCGTCAAAAGACGCCAAGCTTGTTCACGTGTCATATAAATTAGGCTCCTTTATTTTGACAATTATACTTATTTTAGACCTTTAAAATCATAAAGTCAAACGGTTTTATTGACAAACGTGAGTCAAATGCGCATACTGAAAACACTATAAGGCAAGCACACAGAAACGAGGTAAAGCGATGACTAAGATTGCTGAAAACGTAATTGGGTTAATTGGCGGGACGCCGATGATCCGGCTATCCGCTTTTGAAAAGAAACATGGTTTAACTGCTCAAATTGTAGCTAAATTGGAAAGTTTTAATCCGGGCGGAAGCGCCAAAGACCGTATCGGCCTTGCTATGATTGAAGATGCCGAGCGAAAAGGGCTACTTGAACCTGGCGCGGTTATCATTGAGCCTACAAGTGGCAATACCGGCATAGGGTTGGCAATGGTGGCAGCCGTTAAAGGGTATAGGGTGGTGTTAACCATGCCGGATACCATGAGTATAGAGCGAAGAAGGCTTTTGGCGGCCTATGGGGCTGAAATTATTCTAACAGAAGGCATAAAGGGTATGGCTGGCGCGGTTGAAAAGGCAAAAAAACTTGCGGACCAGCTGCCAAACAGCTTTATTCCCAGTCAGTTTGAGAATCTGGCCAATTCACAGGTGCACTACGAAACGACTGGCCCCGAGATTTGGGAGGATACCAACGGTGCGGCATCGGTTTTTATTGCTACTTTTGGTACAGGCGGTACGCTCAGCGGTGCCGGACGCTATCTAAAAGAGAAAAATCCGAATATACAGGTCATTGGCGTGGAACCGTCGGCCTCTCCTCTGCTGAGCAAAGGTTATGCAGGGTCACATCAGATTCAGGGCATTGGCGCTAACTTCATTCCAGAGGTTCTTGACCGCGATGTTTATGACGAGATAATATCAATAACTGACGCTGCTGCGTTTTCTGCCACGAGGGCGGTAGCGCGCACTGAGGGACTGTTAGTTGGCATTTCAAGCGGGGCGGCGTTGGCGGCGGCACTCTTAGTTGCGCAGCGGCCTGAGTACAGCGGCAAAATGATAACAGTAGTCTTACCCGATACCGGCGAACGTTACCTTTCTACCGAGGTGTTCCAATAAAGCCATCTTAGTTGCACTGAAATTTTATCTGCAAAATCTTAATTTAGCCAGTTGAACACCTGTGATATTTAAATTCACAGGTGTTTTTGTTTTAAATAAAACAATTAAAAGGGCTTGTGGTTTGTGGAGCAAAATGATATACTATTGTAAAAATACCCCAGGGGGGTGGGGAGGGGTTAATATGAAACAAACCTTTAAAG
>JAEWNU010000128.1 GCA_023456995.1 Bacillota bacterium | reverse complement strand
GGTAAACACCCCGCCCTGCGCAGTAAGTTGGTTCTGCACAAAATCAAGGCAGGCCTGTTCCGCAGTGCCAGCCGGGGGGGGTTGTGTAAAAGCGTTCTCTTTCAAGGCATCGTCAGCTTTTGAGGTGCAGCCACACAGCAACAGAAAAGCCACCATTACCAGGCAAAGGATGCGAAGAAATATCACGCGCATACTGTCGCCTCCTTTGTAACTTCCGGATGCTTCTTGCGGTAGACATTAGTCCGCCAGGACATAAAAACAGTAGATAGAATGATAAAGTTTACATAATCAAACGCAACATTATATAAGAAGATATGTTTTGAAAGATCGGCATCCCCCGCTCCAACGATTGAAACACCAACTTGGGAAAAGCCTGAAAGCATTACACAAAGCAATACCAACGTTCGCCATCTATCTTTTAAGCTGAGGCTAAGCATTGTGACAAGCCAAATCAGAACAAATCCGACCGTTTTAGGTATGACAATATTTTTTAAAGTACTGTGCAACGTAAAAAACGCAGCTTTCTGTCCCGGCTCCCGCCCTGCGCTGCGTTCAAAATTGCCAATAACGTCGGGACGAATAGAATAAGCGTTTTCAGCGGCGTTGTTTAGCATTAAAATCAAATCATGCGGGTGCATAAGGTAATAGGCCGCGACCGATACAAAGTTGTATTTCGGAAAAAAATCCGCTTTAAGTGCATCGCTTTCCACATTAACAGCCGGATACCGCTCGTAATAAATTGAGCCATCCAACAACGAATACTGCGGATCAATGTCAAAGTACTCCAATGCTTCCTCCGGGTTTTCCGCCGACATCAGTATCCCACGCGTCATCGCATGATACTGATTGATCTCTACAAACTCCTGCGGAATCAATATGTACACTGCCCCACCGCAAAAGCATAGCAGAAAGGCACAAGCGCCTGTAATCACCCGCCGCACCGCTTTTGCCTTGGGTGCGGCGTCACAGTCCGGCTGTGGCAGGCCCAGCATCATGGGGATGCAGAGCAACCCAAGCAACACACCCAGCGGTGCATTTTGCTGCTTTGCACCAGTTAAGATGGCGCCACTCAGAACATAAGCCGCTAATAGGGCATAAGTCGAATAACGTCGCTGGCGTATAAGCAGCGCGCAAGTCATCGCTGTCAAAAAACTGACCAAAACAAGCCCTTCTGCATAAAAGGAATTAAAGTAAGCAATATACCCGGTATCAAAAAATATTAAGACCGCTATTGCGGCAATAAGATAGCTAAAACGCTTTTCCAATCCCCATGTCGCGTAGTCGACCAGCAAGTATAACGCAACAAGCGCCCACAATCCAATTAAAAATGCCAAAAACCGAACATCAAACACTGCGTCATTACCGGTTAGAAGGCGGTCAAGTACAACCGCGGCATGTATAAATGGTGTCTGCGACGAAACCAGACTATCTTCATAATCATTAAAGTACTGATAGATGCCGTATCGACTGCTGAAATAGGAAAGGAACTGGTCCGGTGCATCACGATCGAGCTTATAAAGCCCATTGCCGTTTATGGCGCGGTAAAAATCCCCATTGTCCGCCATACCCACCAGCGGCGGTACAAACAGCGTAATAATAAGGACAAGTGAGGCAGCAATCACAGCCGAAACAGCAGGTGATGGCAGTGAAAAGCAAACTCTTTTTCGTGTTCTCCACGACATTGCCTGTCTGCCCTCTTTCTTTACAATAAATGTGAAATTAAAAATATTGTTTTTAATTCGACATATTGTTATAATGATGGCATTATAGCATAAGTTTTAGCCGTTTTAAACAGGCTGGATAATTTTTTCGCGTTTTAGGTAATATTTTAAGCGAATTTGTGATGCTTTATTGCCTTATTTTCATAAAAACAGTATTTTAGGGAGAAACGTATGAGACGTCTGAAAGCCATGCTGGTATTTGGCACAAGACCGGATGCTATAAAAATGGCGCCGCTGCTTTTTGCCTGCCAAAAGGATCCCCGACTGGAAACGATTGTATGTGTTACCGCACAGCACCGCGAGATACTCGACGACGTACTTGCACAATTTAATATTACACCTGACTTTGACCTAAATATCATGCAGGAAAATCAAACCCTCACCGATATTACCACCCGAGTGCTATCCGGCATGGGGTCAATACTAACACATATTAAACCGGATGTTTTGTTAGTACATGGGGACACCACTACTGCTCTTTCCGCCGGTTTAAGTGCTTTTTATCATCAGATTCCCATAGGGCATGTTGAGGCTGGACTGCGTACCGGCAACCTCTCCTCCCCTTACCCAGAAGAAATGAATCGCACACTATTGGGCGATTTGAGTACGCTGCACTTTGCGCCAACTGAACAAAACCGCCAGAATCTACTACACCAGAATGTTGGCGGAAAAATTTATGTCACCGGCAATACAGCCATTGACGTCCTGCGCTACACAGTCCGCTCCGACTACCGTTTTACGCAGCCGTTGCTTAACCAGATGGACTATAGCCGGCGCATGATACTGCTCACTACGCACCGCCGTGAGAATCTGAGCGGTGGTATCTCCAACATTTTTGCTGCGGTTAATAAACTTATTTTAACTTATCCAGATGTTGAGGTGTTGTTCCCTGTACATCCCAACCCTGTCGTGCGAAATTTGGCTAAGGCAGCCTTTCGAAATAGCCCGCGCGTGCACCTTTTAAAACCGCTCAATGTATTGGACATGCACAATTTGATTAATCGCTGCTATATGGTCATGACCGATTCTGGTGGACTGCAGGAAGAGGCGCCTTCTCTAAATAAGCCCGTGCTGGTGCTGCGTCAGGAGACCGAGCGCATTGAGGCATTGTGCGCCGGAACAGCGATGCTGGCTGGCGTAAGTCAGGATTCGGTTTTCTCGTGTGCTGCCAGACTTTTAAGTGATCAGCAGCTCTACAAAAAAATGGCTGGCGTCGCCAACCCGTACGGTGATGGTTTTGCTAGCGAAAGAATTATTAATGCGCTGATTATGGCATTTTCTGATACATCAGTACCTTTGGATGCCCCCTTGTATGTACCAGCACAGAAAGTTTTGTCCGGCAACGCTGTTTTAGGTTGAAAGGACAAATGAGACTACCGTTTTAATAATATTGATAGGTTCTTCCTAACTGTAATGGACCGACATTTAAAACACTTCGCTTGATTAGCTCACTTAATAAAAACAGAGCGGTGCCACTAGCGCCGCCCTGTTTTTTTATTGCCGCGTAACCGACAGCGCTTCAAACGCAAGGTCGGCGGATCATTTTTGTAGCGCAGCCACTGCCTCCTGTAGGCGTTTGCAACCCTCAACAATATTCTCGTAGCTGTTGGCAAAGCTCAGGCGCAAATAGCCCTCGCCCCCGGAGCCAAACACATCGCCGGGCACCAGCGCAATTTTTGCTTGTTCCAGCAGCAATTGTGCTACTTCAGCAGATGGGCGGTTCAAGGCTTTTATATTAATAAAGATATAAAACGCACCCTTGGGACAGCGGCAGCTTAAACCTGGTATGGCATTAATGGCGGCGACAGCATAATCGCGACGACGTTGATATTCTTTAACCATGTCTGCCACTTCATCCTGCTCGTCACGCAATGCTGCAATCGAAGCCTTCTGAACGAAGGACGGGGCGCAGGTTGTATTATGCTGATGAATTTTGTTTAACGCCGCAATGTATTCCTCAGGCGCCGCCACATATCCAATACGCCAGCCTGTCATAGAAAATGCCTTAGACAGACCATTGAGAGTAAAAGTACGTTCTTTCATGCCTGGCAGTGAGGCTATACTGATATGTTTGGCGTCGTCGTAAATCAAGCGTTCGTAAATTTCATCGGCAATGACCATAACATCCTTTTCTACGGCAATTTCGGCCAGACCGCTCAGTGTCTGCTCCGAAAGAACACCACCGGTAGGATTGTTGGGTGTTACTAGCACCAACGCTTTAGTTTTTTCAGTGATTTTTCTGCGAATCTCCGCCAAATCTATCTGATAGTCTTTTTCCTCGCGCAACGCATAGGTTACCGGCGTTGCCCCAAGCAGACGAGGCACGTTCAGATAATTCATCCACACCGGGTCGGGGACCAAAATTTCATCGCCCTCATCGAGAATGGTACATAACACATCAAACACCGCTTCGGAGAGACCCACTGTCACAAGAATTTCGGCCGGCTGATAGGCTACATGATTCTCGCGCGTTAATTTCTCAGCAACTGCCTCACGCAAGCCCATATCACCAAAATTAGAGGTATAAAATACATCACCTTTTCTCAGGCTTTCTTCACAGGCGCGCTTAATATAATCAGGCGTATCAAAATCTGGGCGGCCGATTTCAAAGTGAATGACAGACTCTCCGGCCCGCTCCATCGCCAAAGCCTTTTCATTAACTTTTCTGATGCCCGACGGAGCTAAAAGCGACATACGCGCAGCGATGCGGTTCTTCATGGGATGCCTCCTTAAGTTTTATTAAGCACCTTTCGGTGTTAGGTATACTTTCTCTTCTCTTAAATTTTAACATCATCTGCAATGAAAAGAAAATTCCGATTTTTATATCTTGATATAACCATTTTGATATACCGCTAAAAAACAAAGCGCAAGGGAATATTCCCGGATTTGTACCGGGGGTTATTCCCTTGCGCTTATTTCATCAGTTTTTGGCACCTGAACGGCAAATACGGGCTTTATACGCGCGCTTTACCGGACTATTAGTTCGATTCTTTAAGATATTCGTCAGTAACGTCCTGAGCCTTATTTTCCTCGACGTGAACCAGCAGCGCAGCATAACTAGCTTGCGGGTCTTTCTCAATACCATCCCAGAAACTCAAGTCCTCACCAGCCTTGGCCGCCTCAACCAACTTAGGAATATCTTCTTTGTTTTTATCGCTTAAGTAGTATTTGCATGATCCGTCATCGCATACCACCGCGAAATGAAGGCCGCTCGATGCATCGCTGTAAACTTCGTATTTCATAGCTTTTCTCCTTTTTGCATTGGCGTATTGGTTGTATCTATATTATAACATATCTAATCAACAATCCAAGAGCAAATATCAATTTTTAATAAATTTTATTATTTTTTCATATACTTTGTCTATATTACTCATACACAAAACTTTTGACTATGTTTATTATCCACGATTCAAAACCAAGTATTAAAGCAGTATTAAAAAGGGTAAGAGTGCAAACACAAGCGGCGTCGAATCACAACTCAATTTTTGAAGGTTTTTATTTTAGTGGATTGTAATGCCGGTTATCTGAAAAATAAAATGACTTCGGAATCCTCATTCCAAAGCCATTTATTGATGACAGGGTTCAAACCGATGACACTTGGGATCGATTCCGCGCTACCGCAAAACAGGGTAACTCATTCAAACGAAAGGTATGGTCCGGGCATTTATTAACTATCCAGCCCTCAATGAATCTTTTTTACTTCTTTTCGTTCACTGCAATCCAGATTTCACAGGTGTAGTTCGGATTGGATACATCTGCCGAGGGATAGACCTCAAGCTCTACGCCGCTACCATACTCGTAGTTGCTCTGGGGAAAGAACTCCGTGCAAATCTGTTGATAGGTCTTTCTGAAGGCATCAGGCATCTGACCCTCGCACCGGAATACCGCAAAAGTGTATGCGGGGATGTCCACAATCTCAAGAGCTTCTCCGCAGAGCGCAACGCCATTGTACTCCGCGCCTATGCCATAGGGGAAGCCAGAGTCCGCCAACTCCTCAGAGAAGCAGATACCCAGCACACCGCCCAGATTGTCAAAGCGGCCATACTTGCAAATGTCCTTGATTGTACCGTTCTTGCCGCATTCATTCCAGAATGCCGAAATATCCTCTGTGGCGGTGTCCCCCTGGGGTTTCGTAATCTGCTTCTTCTTACAGATGATTCTGAACGCATCTTTTTTCTCAATTCTGTAGTTCATAGTGCTGCCTCCCGATAAAATCAGTTTTACGGACAGTCTGAAAAAAGATTTGATTGTGCCGCCTCGGCGCGCCTGGGTTGGGGTAATTCCGTGAAACCGCAGGAATGCACGGGAGAAGCTCTCAGGAGTATCGTAGCCGTACTTGAATGCGATGTCGATAATCTTATCGCCGGTTCGCATCAAATCCTCGGCAGCTAGTGTCAAGCGCCGCATGCGGATATAGTCGCCAAGAGAAAATCCGCAGAGCATACTGAACATCCGTTGGAAGTGAAAGGCTGACGAACAGGCCTGCTTCGCCACCGCCTCATAGTTGATCTCCTCGGTCAAATGCGCCTCGGTGTAATCAAGCGCGCGCTGTATCCCCGTAATCCAATCCATCTTCAAACCTCCTTCCGTAAATAGATTCTATCAGATATCATTCCCGCCGCGCTTGACTTTCCGTGCGGTGTGATGACAGGCATAACCTTCCATTTATAGTCTCCGCAGGATTTTCTCCATCGCCTTCCCTTTGGCCAGCTCGTCAATCAGCTTGTCCAGGTAGCGAATCTCCTGCATCAAAGGCTCCTCGATCTCCTCCACCTTGACGCCGCAGACCGCACCCTTGATGAGCTTTCTATTCGGGTGCAACCCGGGAGCATTTTGGAAAAAGGCGGCGTAGTCGATATCGCTTTCCAAAATGTTTTCCAGTGTCGGTTGATCATACCCCGTCAGCCAGCGGATGACTTCGTCTACCTCACTTTGGGTGCGCCCCTTTTTCAGTGCCTTATTGACGAGAAGCGGGTAAATCTTTGAAAAGTGCATTTGGTATACTTTATCATTGTTCATTTTGACTGCCCTCCAGGAAAGTAAATGTTTTTATTTCATTATAATGCAGCCAAGTTACCCTTTATTGTAGAAAATGGGACAGGGCCTCCCAGTCAGGATGCCCTACCTTCAAGTTGAGTGTATTTGCTCAAGAAGGAGCATAAAACAGCTACATGGGCTTTAAGTTTTTATTGAGTCTTTCCACCATCCATGAAAAGCGTTTGATACGCCCCGCATCTGTCTTTGCGTCCAGATATGCCCTTGTATAGGTTTTTTGAACGGATGGAGACATCAACATAAAATTGGAGTAGGCAGGCTCAGATTCCTTTAGCATGGCGGCTATCGATGCAATCTGCTCTTCCGTAATTGCCGCTGGTTTTGCAGTGTTCCATTGACCATTTTGCTTAGCTTCTTCAATTTTACGCCTGCCGTGGTCGGTCATAATTCCCTGCTGCTCCAGTTGCTTTACCAATGCTTTGTTCTTCTCTGACCATTTACTGTTATCTTTGCGTAAACAAAAATATTTTTTATATGTCTTATCATCAATGTTTTTGATTTGACCGTCAATCCATCCAAAGCAAAGCGCTTCCTCTAGCGCTTCACTTGCAGTAATTTTTTCCGGGCCGCCTGCCTTGCAAAATAGCAGCCAAATGCCGTCACTGGATAGGCAATGCGCTGAGAGCCATTTTCTAAATTCTTCACGATTCGAGAATTGCAGCATTTCACCCACAGGGCCCCCTCCTTTTTTCACCTTTTCCGTCAAAGATGTATTCAGCAAAGTATAGCGTTTCACCCGCTATTTTGGAATTCAGCTCGTTAGGGATGCGTTAGGGATTTTGCGTTCACGGCGGAGGAGGAAGCCCCTCCACGGTAAGATCTCTCATTCCAAACCGGGCAAATCGATTTGGTACAGCCTCCGAAAAATCAACAAAACGAATAAAACCGCTTAAACAAGCGGTTTTTCAAAGGAAAATTGGTCCGAGTGACAGGGTTCGAACCTGCGGCC
>JAEWNU010000127.1 GCA_023456995.1 Bacillota bacterium | reverse complement strand
CCGCAGGGCTTAACGATTGTTATGCAGTGGCGCAATCACTTTTCAAAACGCCTAATATTTTGCGGGTTGAGCCTAAGCAAATTACGTTGATCGGGGACAGTGCGGGCGGCAACTTGGCCGCTGCCGTCTCGCTGATGGCAAGGGATCGGGGCGAGTTTTTACCCCAGCGTCAGATTTTAATTTACCCGGCGACACAATCTGACCACTCTGAACAATCACCTTTTAATTCAGTGCGAGAAAACGGAACCGACTATCTTCTGACCGCTAAACGGGTGGCCGAATACATGAAGCTTTATATGTCCGCGCCCGAAGACTTGAAAAACCCCTATCTGGCCCCCCTGCTGGCAAAAGATTTGAGCCGCCAGCCGGATACGCTGGTCATCACCGCTGAGTTTGACCCACTGCGCGATGAGGGAGAGGCCTATGCCAAGGCACTGGCGCTAGCCTCTAACCGCGTGGTGCTGCACCGAATACCTGATGCACTGCATGGCTTTTTTATGCTGCCGCCACGATTTAAGCATGTGCAGCTGTGTATGAACTATATTAATAACTTTATATCGGAAAAAGGAGCTGCGCTCTGTGAATAAACATTCTGCCTCTGGCTGGCGCAAGCTGGACAACGCCGCAAAGATTTTCCCGAGTGCCACCTCCAAGGCGGATACCAAGGTGTTTCGGTTCTCGGCTGAATTAACTGAGCCGGTGGATCAATACTATCTTCAGGATGCGCTGGAGCGCACGCTTGAGGATTTCCCAAGTTTTTGCTGCGTACTAAAACGGGGTTTGTTCTGGTACTATCTTGAGGAGGCCGGAACGAACTTTCTTGTGCAGGAAGAGGATGCACCCCCTTGCAGCACGATGTATTATGATTCGCGCTCGCCGCTGTTTAAAGTGACGTTCTATTTAAACCGCATCAATCTTGAAGTGTACCATGTTCTCACGGATGGCGCAGGGGCGCTGCAGTTTTTAAAGGCGATGACCTATCATTATCTGCTGCTGGCGCATCCCGAGCTGGCAGGGCATTGCTCCGCGCTGGATTTCGACGCCTCGGTGGCACAGCGGATGGACGACAGCTTTGCAAAGTATTACACCGGAAAAAAGAATATCACCGCTGCTTTAGCTAAAAGCCGTGTGCCGGTCTACATTCTTAAAGGGGCAAAAACCGCTGAATGGCGATTAAAGGTCATCGAGGGGGTTGTCCCGGCTGACCACGTGGTGGCCTGTGCCAAAAAGATGGGTGTTACGGTGACAGCTTTTCTCACGGCAGTGTTGATCTGTGCCATCAAAGAGGAAATGAGCGAGCGGGATAAGGGAAAAAACGTGGTGGTATCCATCCCGATTAACCTGCACAAGTATTTTCCATCCAAAACGGTGCGTAATTTCTTCAGCGTGGTGAACATAGGCTATTGCTTCGAGGGGCATTCCGACGCACTGGGCGATGTGGCTGCTTCGTTGCGCAACAGCCTGGCTGAAACGCTGAGCGGGGAATATCTGCAAAGGCGTTTGGATATGCTGGCAGAGCTTGAGCAATGGATGGTGGCGCGTATTATTCCACTCTTTATAAAAAATATTGTGTTAAAACGATTTTATAAGCGTTCTGAAAAAGAATACACGACGACACTTTCTAATGTAGGCACGGTGGTTATGCCTGAGGAATTGCGGCCTTTTATAAAACGTATAGACATCTTTAACAGTACCAAAGATCTACAGGTATGCCTTTGCACCTATGAAAATATGTTAAGCATCAGTTTTACGTCACGTTTTTTGAGCAATGATATCCAGCAGCGCTTTTTCCGCACATTAAGTAGCATGAATATTCCCGTGGAAATAGTCGCCAACCGCTTTGAGGGGATGGGGGAGAGCGAATGAAAACCTGTGAGCGCTGCCGAGTAACAGTGGCAGGGGGATTTAGTAAGTGCCCGCTCTGTCAACACCCTCTGACTGATGATGGTCAAAAGCAGCCGGATGTTTTTCCGGTGATCGAAACAGTTTCCTACACGCACGGCCTGTTTTTTAAAATATTGATTTTTTGCCTGATTTCTGTTTCCATCGTTTCGATTATGTTGGATCTTATGATGCCGGAGCAGAATTTTTGGTCACTGCTTGTTACGGTGGGGGCTACCTGTGTCTGGCTGAGCGTGGTAACGGCTATACGGCAACGGGGGGCATTCCACAAAAAGCTGATGGATATGGGTCTTTTAATCAGCCTGTTTTCTCTGCTGTGGGATTATCTCACCGGCTGGCACCGATGGTCTATCGATTATGTGATTCCGGTTACCTTTATCTGCTGTATGTTGATTGCGGCGATACTTGGCTGGGTACTAAAGCTTCCGTCGGAGCATTTTGCTGTGTATCTGCTGATCTTAAATTTGTGCGGGCTGATTCCGACTCTATTTTTGCTGGCGGGGTGGAACCTACACCGCTTGCCTTCCTTTATCTGCGTCACCGTTAGTCTGCTGCTATTCTCAGCGTTGCTGGTGTTCCAGTGGCAGATGGTTAAAAACGAGACCCGACGCAGGCTGCATTTGTGAAAGCAACTGCTCGCACTCTGTAAAATTGGCTTGGAGGCGCTAAAATGAAAAAATCATCACTCGGTTTTATTTCTGTTATTGTCATTGCAGCTATTCTGAGTCTGGCCGCATGTGGCAGAGGACAAAACCTGCCTGAACCGGCGGTCAAACTGCCTGTTGAACTTTCTTCATTTGATGTCGTAAAATACGACTATGATATTGATGTTGGCGATTATCAGCATCAGTTTAAATTATCTAAAGAGCAGCGGGCTGAGTTTCAGATGTTGTTACAAGCGGATAAATGGTTTGACCCCGGGGAGCTTCCGGGGCGGGACTATACGTCTGTTCTGGATGCTGTTAATGGCAAGGGATGGAATTTGACGGTGGGCTACTGGGACGAGGAAAATACGATTATTGCATTATTTAATGATGATCAAACCGAGAAAATATTCTCTTTTGCCCCGGCTTCAGTACAGGAAAAAGTTATGGAGTTCCGAAAATCGCTCAAGTAATTTATTCCGGCTTAAAGGTCATGACGGAAGTCATGCGTAATTTTCAATTGCGAGGAAAGCGCTTATGGCAATCAGAAGCACGGCGAAGG
>JAEWNU010000126.1 GCA_023456995.1 Bacillota bacterium | reverse complement strand
TTTAAATTTGTTTGAAATATTACAAAGTTTTGATAAAATAGTAATATAAGAAATATATCAGTGTAAATAATTGATTATTTTGTTTGCGAAATGAAAATGCTATCGCTTTAAGATGCAAAGGCGCATGTTGAGAGTATTTTGCCCTGAAATAAGCGATAACGGCCTAACTAGTCGCTAGAGGTGACTTTTCAGAGCCGCTGGTTAAGGGGAGGTAAAATATGGAAGCGCGCAAAATGATTTTGGTCGTTGACGACAGTAGTATCAACCGGCAAATTCTTAGTAAAATTTTAATTGATGATTACGACATTTTACAAGCAGAGAACGGCAAAATAGCATTGGCGCTGCTTGAGCAGCACGGCGGGCGCATCGCTGTTATTTTGCTTGATATTACTATGCCCATTATGAATGGTTATGAGTTTTTAGATGCGGTTCAGGCGTTGCCCAGATTTTCAGGTATTCCGATTATCGTGATGACACAGCATGAGGGCGAAGAAACAGAGATAGCGGCCCTATCTCTCGGTGCATCGGATTTTTTGACAAAGCCTTACCGTCCCACTATTATCCGGCAAAGGATTGCCAATATTATTAAACTGCGCGAAACGGCCTCGGTTGTTAATGCTGTCGAGCGTGATTCGATTACGGGTATCTATAATAGGGACGAGTTTTATCGACGTGCAGATGAGATGCTCTCAAAGGAGCCTGAAAGAAGTTTTTATATTTTATCGGTTGATCTTGAACGGTTTAAGTTGGTCAATGACCTTTTTGGGGCAGATGAAGGTGATAGGCTGCTTAAATACATTGCCAAGCTGTTGCAGATGAGCATCCCTGAAGAGGGTATTTGCGGGAAATTGAGCGGAGATATTTTTTATGCGCTAATTCCCGAAGACAGCTGCGAGAATATTGGCCAACAGATATTTGCCTTTTTATCCAATGCGATAAAGGATTACCCATTGAACATAAGCCTTTCATTAAAATACGGTGTTTATCGTGTAAAAAGCCGAAGCGTACCCATCAACGTGATGTGTGACCGTGCAAAGCTGGCGGCCGATTCCATCAAGGGCAAATATGATATTGATTTCGCTTACTATGAGGAAACGCTGCGGGATGTGCTGCTAGCGGAGCAGCAGATGATCAACGATATGAAGACGGCGCTGCGCAACAGGGAGTTTGTCGTCTACTTTCAGCCGATCTTTGACTTGGCAACCGAAAAAATGACCGGTGCAGAGGCACTGGTCAGATGGATGCATCCGCAAAAGGGTTTGATTCCTCCTGATCAATTTATACCATTGTTCGAAAAAAATGGTTTTATAACCGATTTGGATTTTTATGTTTGGGATTACACTTGCAGGGCCATCCGCGAGTGGATTGACAGCGGTTACAAGGTGGTGCCAATAGCAGTTAACGTTTCGCGCATGGATATTTGCGACCCCAACCTGCCGGATATTTTGATGGGAGTCATCAATAAGTATGTGCTGACGCCGAAGAACATCAATCTGGAAATCACTGAGACAGCCTACACCGAAAGCCCAGTTCAGCTCATAAAGGCGGTGCATACGCTCAATGAGCTGGGATTTACCATCGAGATGGATGACTTTGGATCGGGCTATTCATCGCTAAATATGCTTAGCGAGCTGCCACTGCACATGCTCAAAATTGATATGCAGTTTTTGCATAGCCACACAAACGAGAACCGGAAGGGGAATATTCTTAACTTTATTATTAGCCTTGCCAAGTGGCTGGGACTTTCAGTTGTGGCCGAGGGCATTGAAACTCATGCGCAAATGATGTTTTTACGCAGTATGGGCTGCAACTATGGACAGGGCTATTATTTTTCACGTCCGTTATCAGAAGCGGATTTCTGCAATCTTTTGCGGTTTGGAGCGCGTGAAACATGCGTAAAGTCGTCCGAATTTAAAGACTTAGTAAAGCTGGAGGAAATCTGGAACCCACTCTCATCTTTTAATGTGATATTTAATAACTGTATGGGTGCTCTGGCTATTTATGAATGCATTGGCGAGAATTATAAATTTATCCGGGGAAATGACAGCTTTTTTGAGGCTTTGGGGCTCTGCCGCGAAAGATTCAGCAAGATCGCTTATCAGATTACGGAGTATATTTATCCCGAAGATAGGCCTGCCTTTATGGCGCAGATGGACCGTGCAAAAGCCGGTTGTATCGATCAAGAGTGCATCAGCAGATGGTATACCTCCAGTAGCCGTACTGCTATGCGGTGGCTAAACATTCGTGCCAAAAGGCTATACAGTGCCGAAGATAGAGCGCTGCTACTGCTTGCCGCCTCTGACGTGACGTTACACGTTCAGTTCAAAACCCAGATAGTCGGTCGGGAATATGAACCGGAAAACCGTCGCGTGCATTTTGAAAACCATTTTGGCAATGTGTCGACCGGCATGGCACAGTTTGAATCCAGCGCGTGTTTTTCATGTATCAATGCCAATGAGTCGATGCGTAAGTTGTTGGGGTATGACGATGCGCACGAGTTTTTTGCTCAGAAAAGATGTTTTTTTGACTATGTTGCGCCAGCCTGGCAGGACAAGGTCGCAACGGAGTTGTTATGGCTGACTAGTCTAGGTGATGCACATGCCGCGGATATGGAATATGAGCTCCTCACTCGCAATAACCAGAAACTTTGGGTGAAAAACTTTGTTTGCATCATCGAGTTTGGTTCAACCCGGGTGATACAGTGTGCGGTATCTCTACTGCCACAGCCTGAGTGCCATGAAAATGAAGATGCGGTCGCACTGGTCTAAACATTAAAAACCCACAAAACGTTTTGCGTTTTGTGGGCTTTTTGTTGCCTTAGAAATTATCAATTGATTAAATGACCTACATCATCAAGTTCAGAAGGTATGATACCAGCGGTATAGTAACCATGCTGGCCATAGTCGTGACAAAGACGGACATTGTGGCGTATTCGTAGTCGGTACCGTTGTTGCGTGCGAGAATTGACATCGCGAACAAGCTGGGCAGGGCTGTTGTCAGGGTTAACGCCATGCGTGCCATAGGGTTTATAAATCCGCCTAGTAGACCGGTGACCCAAAACACAAACAGTGGCATTAGCACCATTTTAATGCCGACAGTTGCAAACATACCCCCGAGAAAAGGTGGTTTTTTGATATCCAACGTTGCCAGTGTACCGCCGATGAAAACCATCGCGATGGTTTTAGAGGAATTACCAACATCGAACAGCACGTCCATAATCAGGTTTTTTGGGTGCCATTCAAAAAGGATCATAGTAAATGAGATAAAAAATGCAATCGTCGTCGGATTCATTAGAACTTTTTTCAGAGATGCCAGATTTGATGTTCGCTTTTGTTCGGCGGGATAGGACAAATTCTCGCAAACAGTCCACAGAATGCACTGGTCAACAAAGAAAATGGAGGCCATATAAATACCGACGCCATCGCCCAACGTGGTCAGTATTAGAATCATTCCCATGACGCCGATATTGCCCATCACATATTGGACAATGTGCACCCGGGCGGTATTTGACGGCATTTTAAATAACTTAGCTGTCGCAACGCCACCAGCCGCCAAAAGCCCGTACCAAAAAGGCAGTAATATCAGCAGCGGCAGTGCCTGCAACAATGTCTCGCGCGTAGTTGAAGCGGAAAGCTTCGCTATTAAAAAAGCGGGCAATGTTATTTTTAGGGCAAAAGCAGACAGCGTTTTTAGCCCATCGTTAGAAAAGATACCAATTTTAACTGCTATAAAACCAATGGAAATAAGCACACAGAATTTTGCTGCTTCAATAAGTACAACTGAGACATCTAACTGCATTATGGCACCTCAACAATATGTAATAGGACTATTATAGGGGGTTGTCGTAAATTGGTCAACCACATGTGCATAATTAAACATGATAATAATGGTTAAAATAGAAGTGTGTTTTACCTGTTTTACACTTTACGTGAACTTAACAAAAAGCTGCTTTTAGACTTTACTTTAATTTTTTAAGATAAAGATAACCAAAAAACAAAGAAAAAGATTAATGAAGGAGTTTATTTAATGAGAAAGTTAATATCAGCCGCTTTGATTTCGGCTATGGCACTTACCGCATTGGCGGGCTGTGGTGCTTCCTCTTCCAGCTCGTCTGCAGCACCCGCGCCTTCCGTCACACCATCTTCCTCTCAAGCCAGCTTTGACACCACCAAAAGTATTGCCGTTATCTCTCGCGAAGAAGGTTCCGGTACACGTGGCGCGTTTATTGAATTGATCGGCATCGAGCAAAAAAACGCGGAGGGAAAAAAGATCGATAATACCACCGAGGAGGCCACCATCACCAACAGCACGTCGGTCATGATGACCAGCGTAGCGGGCAACCCCTACGGTATCGGTTATATCTCACTCGGCTCACTCAACGACACTGTTAAAGCCCTTAAAATTAACGGCGCCGAAGCGACCGCAGAAAACATCAAACTTGGCAGCTACAAGGTGGCGCGTCCCTTCAACATTGTGACTAAGGGCGATATTAGCGAGGTAGCGCAGGATTTCATGGGCTTTATCCTAAGCACCGACGGTCAGGCGGTTGTTGAGAAAAATGGCTATATCAGCGTGGATGCCGTTAGCTACAACAGCAAGAAGCCTTCCGGTAAAGTTGTTGTCGCGGGTTCTTCCTCGGTGACACCGGTTATGGAAAAGCTTAAAGAAGCATACGCCGCCGTAAATCCCAACGCCACCATCGAGGTACAGCAGAGCGATTCCACCACCGGTGTCAATTCAGCTATTGAAGGCATCTGTGACATCGGTATGGCCTCTCGCGAGCTCAAGGATAGTGAGCTTGAAAAGGGCGCAAAACCCACTGTCATCGCCATCGACGGTATTGCAGTAATTGTTAATAACAACAACACCGTTGACGCGCTGAGCACCGAGCAGGTACTCGCTATCTACACCGGTGAAGCCACTAAGTGGAACGAAGTAGCCTAACTTATAAAAGAGCGCAGCCGTAAAAGACGCGGGAATCCCGCGTCTTGCGGCGTATCAAGAATCATTTGAGAGGAAGGATTTTGTGAAGCTGAAAGAGCAGGTTATGAAGCTGGTGTTCTTGCTGGCCGCCTGTACTTCAATTGCCGCCGTGGCGCTTATCTGCATATTCCTGTTTTCAAACGGTGTACCTGCTATGGTTAAAATCGGCTTTTTTGACTTTATACTGGGGCAGAAGTGGAAACCGACTAACGATATATTTGGCATTATGCCGATGATAGCGGGCAGCATATGGGTCACGTTGGGTGCAATGATTCTCGGGGTGCCAACCGGAATTTTTACAGCTGTATTTCTGGCACGGTTTTCACCAAAATGGCTTTATAGGCTGCTTAAACCCGCCATCGACCTGCTTGCAGGCATCCCCTCGGTCATCTATGGTTTTTTTGGCCTTGTGGTTCTGGTGCCGATAATTCGCAAAGTATTTGAGGATTCCGGTACAACGGGCAACACCATGCTGACGGCCATGCTGATGCTGGGCATGATGATTTTACCTACGGTGATCAACGTTTCGGAAGCGGCGATCAGGGCCGTGCCGGAGAGCTATTATGAAGGGGCGCTAGCGCTGGGAGCTACCAAAGAGCGCAGTGTGTTTTTTGCAGTACTTCCGGCGGCAAAATCCGGTTTGTTAGCAGCGGC
>JAEWNU010000125.1 GCA_023456995.1 Bacillota bacterium | reverse complement strand
GGGCGGTACTGCCGCCATCCCCGGACCGTTTGGTTCGGGCAAGACTGTCACTCAGCACCAGCTGGCAAAATGGTCAGACGTGGATATCGTCATCTACATCGGTTGCGGCGAACGTGGTAACGAGATGACCGATGTTCTGCGCGAGTTTCCCGAGCTGATTGACCCGCGCACTGGCGAAAGCCTGATGCAGCGCACGGTACTGATCGCCAACACCTCGGATATGCCGGTTGCGGCTCGTGAGGCCAGCGTTTACACCGGCATTACCATTGCGGAATATTACCGTGATATGGGCTATGCGGTTGCAGTTATCGCTGACTCCACCTCCCGTTGGGCTGAGGCGCTGCGCGAAATGTCCGGCCGTCTTGAAGAAATGCCCGGCGAAGAAGGCTATCCCGCTTATCTTGCTTCTCGCTTGGCTCAGTTCTACGAGCGTGCGGGTCGTGTTATCTGCCTTGGCAGTGACGGGCGTGAGGCGGCGCTTTCCGCCATCGGTGCGGTTTCGCCCCCCGGTGGTGATATTTCGGAGCCGGTCAGTCAGGCTACTTTACGTATCGTTAAGGTGTTCTGGGGACTGGATTCTGCGCTGGCTTATCGCCGCCACTTCCCAGCTATCAACTGGTTGTCGTCCTATTCGCTTTACTTCGACCGTCTTAAGGGATGGTATGATGAAAATATTGGTGCCGATTTTGTTTCTCAGCGCCACGAAGCGATGAGTCTTTTGCAGCAGGAAAGCGAACTTCAGGAAATTGTCAAGCTGGTTGGAATTGATTCACTCTCACCCAGCGACCGCCTGATTATGGAAGCTTCCCAGATGCTGCGTGAAGATTTCTTGCAGCAAAACGCCATGAGTGATACCGACTCCTATTGCCCGATCGACAAACAGTACCGTCTGCTGGCACTTATTCTCAGCTATTATCACGCCGCAAAGAAGGCGCTGGATAACGGCGCCCCCATGAAAGCGGTGTTCGCAATTCCCGCGAGAGATCGCATCGGACGCGCGAAGGATGTGCCCACCGAGTCATATGTCGACACCTACGTCGATATATCGCGCGAAATGAATGCTCAGCTTGAGGCTGCTGCGGGAGGTGCACAAGGATGATTAAAGAATACCGTACTATACAAGAGGTCGCAGGACCTTTGATGCTGATTAAAGACGTCGACGGCGTCGCATATAACGAGCTGGGCGAGATTGAACTGCAAAACGGTGAGGTGCGCCGCTGCCGCGTCCTTGAAATGAACGGTAGCAACGCGCTGGTGCAGTTATTTGAATCTTCGGCAGGTATCAACCTTGCGCAGTCGAAAGTGCGTTTTCTTGGCCACTCAATTGAGCTTGGTGTCGCCCCTGACATGTTGGGTCGCATATTTGACGGCCTTGGCAATCCTATTGATAATGGCCCTGAGATTATGCCCGATAAGCGTATGGATATCAACGGCACACCAATGAACCCTGCCGCCCGTGACTATCCGTCAGAATTTATCCAGACCGGCGTTTCGGCTATCGATGGCCTGAACACGCTGGTACGCGGGCAAAAGCTGCCGATTTTCTCTGGCTCTGGTTTACCGCATGCCAATCTAGCCGCACAGATTGCGCGTCAGGCGAAGGTTCTGGGTGGCGACAGCAAATTTGCGGTTGTGTTCGCCGCTGTCGGAATCACATTTGAAGAAGCCGACTACTTTATCTCTGACTTTACCAGAACCGGGGCGATTGAGCGCTCGGTATTGTTTTTAAACCTTGCCAATGACCCGGCCATCGAGCGTATCTCCACGCCGCGTATGGCGTTGACAGCTGCAGAGTATCTGGCGTTTGAGCTGGATATGCAAGTGCTGGTCATTATCACGGATATTACAAACTATTGCGAGGCGCTGCGAGAGGTCTCGGCTGCACGTAAAGAGGTTCCCGGACGTCGTGGCTATCCCGGTTATCTTTACACCGACCTTGCAACCATGTACGAGCGTGCTGGCCGCTTGCTGGGCAAGAAGGGTTCAATTACAATGATCCCGATTCTGTCGATGCCCGAAGACGACAAAACCCACCCGATCCCCGACCTTACCGGCTATATTACAGAGGGTCAGATCATTATCTCACGTGAACTTTACCGCAAGGGCCTCACACCACCGATTGACGTGCTGCCGTCGCTCTCCCGACTTAAGGATAAAGGTGTTGGCGTTGGCAAAACCCGTGAGGATCATGCCAACACAATGAATCAATTGTTTGCAGCCTATGCCCGCGGCAAGGACGCTAAGGAGCTCATGACCATCCTCGGCGAGGCGGCGTTAACCGACACCGATAAGCTGTATGCCAAGTTTGCCGACGCGTTTGAAAAGCGCTATGTTTCACAGGGCTATGAGACCAACCGCACCATTGAAGAGACTTTGGATTTGGGCTGGGAGTTGCTTTCTATTTTGCCTGTTGGCGAGTTAAAGCGCATCAAGCCGGAATATATCGAGAAATATCTGCCGAAAAAACAAGAGGGGTGATGCGGTATGGCAAGACTGAACGTCAACCCCACCCGCATGGAGCTGACTCGACTCAAAAAGCGACTTAAAACCGCCACCCGCGGACATAAGCTGCTTAAAGACAAGCGTGACGAGCTGATGAAGCAGTTTTTAGACATTGTGCGCACCAGCCAGAAGCTACGTCTACAAGTTGAATCCGATTTAACGGAGGCATACCGCGGTTTTTCCGCTGCTTCCGCTCTTATGTCGCCCGAGATGATGGAGCAGACATTTCTGTACCCTAAACAAAGCGTCGCTATCGACATGAGTTTTAAAAATGTTATGTCGGTTAATGTGCCGGTTTATTCGGTACAGACCAAGACGCAGGATGTCAGCGATATTTTTCCTTATTCCTTCGTCAGTACACCGGCCGAGTTGGATGATTCGGTGATGCGGCTCTCGCAGGTGTTAGATGACATGCTAAAACTCGCGGAGTACGAGAAAACGGTGAAACTACTGGCGCAGGAGATAGAAAAGACCCGCCGCCGCGTTAACGCGCTGGAATATGTCATGATCCCGCAGCTCAACGAAACAATTCGGTATATTATCATGAAGCTTGACGAAAATGAGCGTGGCAATACCACACGACTGATGAAGGTCAAGGACATGATGCTAAAAGAAGCACGAGAAAAGGCGGTTGAACGGGACAAAGCTGTCTAAGATTTGCTTAAAATAATAAGTAATTAAGCGGTTCCCTCAACAAAAATGAGGAAACCGCTTTTGCTTTAAAGTTAATATGGTGCTCAACAGAATAATACTCAAAAATTATGAAAGGTGATGTTCAGATGGGGACTGCCTCAGACATAAAAATAAGGCCATACAAAGCGGGCGAAGTAGGTTATATCTCCTGCATGCATATGGAACTGTACCAAAGTT
>JAEWNU010000124.1 GCA_023456995.1 Bacillota bacterium | reverse complement strand
TTGCCGGCTCCTCCTCGGTACCCGCCCATGTAGACATGATGGGCTTAATCGGTATGGGCAATAACCCCATGGTGGGTGCAACTGTCGCCTGCGCCGTGGCGGTGAGCGAGGCGCTCAGCAAGAGGGTCTGACTGGTACGCTAGTATTGGGTATTAGCCAAATAGAGAGTTAATAAAAAACATACAAAAACAGGCGGCGGAAAAGGAGGAAAAATCTTTTCCGCCGCCTGATAATGACTATAAGTTTGGATGTACTAAAGGGCGGCGGGCTGGGCCGCCCTTTTATTGTTTATCCGACTGGAAGACCAGGCGGAAGGTAGAGGTTAAAGTCGTAAGCGCATCTGAGCAATTTCTTCTACTGCTTCCGCAAGGGTTTCGCGAATGCGTTCGGCTTCGTATTCGTCAGTAAAATAAGGGTCCGTGTTGGTGAAAAACCGGATTCCCAGCATGATGACGCCATAAGTGGCATAGGCCAGCGCTGCAGTCAAAAGGAGATAAACCATACAACCTAAAATGATTCTGCAAGGATTGAAATATCCGCTACAAAGCATCATTACGGTGGTGCTGATGACTCCGCCCGTCAATGCAGCCAAAACGTTTACTCCAACGTAACGACCCTGCTCAAGATAGTTTAAGCGCGCAACTAGCGCCTGAGGGGCCTTGTTGTTATCGTAATATAGTGCAATGAATTCAAGCATCATTTTTCGCTTATTTTCAAAAGATTCTTGCGCAGGCAATTGTGCACGGTATTGAGTCATCAGCGTAGTGATGGCGTCTGTTCTAAACCTCATTATTGTCAACTCCATAACTTTTGGGTGCCTTCTTAGCCAATGCACCTCTACCGCCATAATCCGTCAAAGAGACAAAGAGGGGTGCTTCTTATTAGTAATAATATTATCACGTGAGAATTATTTTTTCAACAAAATGTTACCATTTCTTTCAAAAAACGGAATAATGTCTAATTATGTGTCGTTAATCATAGGCGATATTAGTATTTGCTAACCACAGCAAATCAGAAAGATATATTTAGCGTTTGCCTGCGCTTGTGTATATAGGGTGGTTATGCTAAAATACATTAAGAAATTATGGATTTAAAGAGGGATAAAATGTCGTTTATCGTAATGGAATACCAGAGGGCCTTTGCATTTTTGAGGCGGTTGTTGATTCCGCTTCTTCTGATGCTGGCTGTGTTTGTTGCTGCAGCTGTTGTGGCGCATTTTGCTTTTTCAGCGCAGTATCGTGCCGATCCTGCAAAGATGGAACAGCAGATGGCGCAGTTGGCTGAGCTGTTTGACGAGAAAGACGTAATAAGCGAAAGCGGACAATTAAGTGCTGTAGGCCTGTTTTTCAACAACTTTATCGCGTCGGGTATGTCGGTCGTGATAGGCGTCGTGCCGTTTATATTTGTTCCGTTGGCGGCTCTGGCGTTTAATGCGGCGCTTATTGGTATGATTTCGGCCATTATGGCTACTACGGGTGCCGGTGGGCTTTATGAGCTGCTGATATCTGTTGCACCACATGGTGTGTTTGAGATTCCGGCGCTGATCATTAGTTCGGCCATGGGCATTGCGCTCTGTTTGGATGTTAGCGCTCGGGTTCTATATAGAAAACGCGACATGTCATTTTTAATGCTTCTAGCAGAGCTGGCTCGGCTCTCGGTTCTGGTGGTTGTGCCGTTGTTGGCGGTAGCGGCAGTGCTTGAAGCTTATTTAACGCCAACGCTGATGGCAATACTTTTGTAAGTTTTGGGCATACTGGTAGTAAGAACAGCCAGTATGTGTTGTAAGTATGGGGGCGTTTTTATGGATATCAGCGTTTTTCAGGCGGTTGGACCGGTGATGATCGGACCTTCAAGCTCGCATACGGCTGGTGCAGCCCGGCTGGCGCGCATTGCGCGCATCATCGTTGCGGGATCGTTTGACCATGTATCGTTTGGGATGCATGGCTCGTTTGCGCAAACCTACAAGGGGCACGGTACCGATCGTGCGTTGGTGGCGGGGGCGCTGGGCTTTTCAGAAGATGATGAGCGTATTTCAGATGCCTTTTCGCTCGGCAAACAGGCCGGCCTCACCTGGGAATTTTATCCCATTGAGCTGCAAAACGTGCACGAAAACTCTGTAAAGATGACATTCTTTATGAAGGATGGCAGTCAACAGGAGATTATAGGATCCTCCATTGGCGGAGGGCAAATAATCATTCGTGCGATAAATGGTTTTCTCACCGATATTACGGCGCAATCTAGCACGCTGGTCATCAGTCAGAACGACCGGCGCGGGGTCATCAGCGCTGTATCATACGTGCTGGCCGAAGTTGGCATTAACATTGGCACGATGAAGGTCAGCCGAAATGCTCGGGGCGAAACTGCCTTTTGCATTATTGAAACCGACGGGCCAATTGACGATACTGTGGTCGAGCGCCTGAAACAGGTGAACAACGTGCTCAGCGTGCGGGCAATTAACCTGAGCGAAGGGGGGGCGTTTTGATGTACGGCAATTTTGACGGACTGCTAACCTTGGCGGAAAAAAACAACGCTCCGCTTTGGAAAATTATTTTAGAAAATGAAAAAAAGCTAACAGGTAAGACCGAAGACGAAATTTTTGAACTGCTTCAGAAACGCTACGATGTGATGGAGTCGTCTGCCCATAAGGCATTAAAGGCACCAATGCCAACCGTGTTGGGCTTGGTTTCAGGCATCAGTGCGCCACAGAATCACTATGCCGAGCAGGGAGGTGGTCTGTGCGGAACTTTGGTCAATAAGGCGATGGCTTATGCACTCTCTTGCAGCGAGGTAAACGCCGCCATGGGCAAGATTTGCGCTGCTCCTACTGCAGGCGCCTGCGGCATTGTGCCTGCGGTGCTGCTTACGCTGAAAGAAGCGCGTTCGTTGACGCAGCACCAGACACTGCGCGGTTTACTTACCGCTGCAGGTGTAGGCGCTATTATCATGAAAAACGCCACTGTTTCGGGTGCGGAGGGTGGCTGTCAGGCTGAATGTGGTGTCGCCGCAGCAATGGCGGCCTCGGCGGCTGTAGAACTGGTGGGTGGTAGCCCCCGTCAGGCATTGAATGCAGTTAGCTTTACGCTAATGAACTCAATGGGCCTGGTTTGCGACCCGGTGGCGGGTCTAGTGCAGGTGCCCTGCGCTCAGCGCAACGCTTCCCAAACGGTTAACGCGCTTCTTTCGGCTGATTTGGTGCTGGCGGGCATGAGCAGTATTATTCCGACTGACGAGGTGGTCGAAGCTATGTATCATGTCGGTCGGCAATTGCCGATGCAGCTGCGTGAAACGGCGATGGGTGGTATTGCTGCAACCGACGCAGCAAAAAAATTCACCCAGCAGCTCTTTGAACAGGATTAAGGTCTCAGGTAAGTTGATAATGATGTGAGGATGACGGCTATGGTTTGGCAGGCACTAAAACAAGCGGTTTGGATAAGCCTTGGCGTAACAATTGGTGGCGTGCTGCTGCCTCGGTTACTTAGCAGCCAGTTGTATAATGATAGCTATCCCCCGCTGGCGCTGCATATGCTGCTATATTTTGTTGCAGGCTATGCCGTTTGTTTTTTGACCACTTGGTTGATACTGTTTGTAAGGTCAAAACGTTAAACAGATCAGCGCTACATTTATTATCAAAGTGAGAAATAGCGCATATTGTGTCGAGATAATACTAATGGTATAATGAGTATAGCTATTAAGGGCGTCGTTGTGTTTAGCAACGACGCCCTTAATAGCTATGGATAGGGAAGGGAAAGGTGTATCATAAAATAATCATCTCGGCGGGCAGCATTTGGAGCAGGGACCATAGCTTTGTCGGGCTATTTCCAACTCTATTGGGATGCAGCTTTTTGCGAGATAAGAGCAGCCGCTGCAATGATATTTGTTGCCAGTTTCGGTCACATAACAAATGACATGTTGCCCTTCGACGGTCACATCGGCAGAGAGTGCGTCTGAACTGGTACTGCTTTGGGTTGACGCAGCGGCGGTAAGGGGAAGGCTAGCATTAGAAAGTGGTGCATACATCGGATTATTTTGCTTTGAACCGCACCCTAGCAGCAGCGAAAAAGCCAATACTAAAAATAAAAATCCTAGCAAAAGGCGTTTTGATACACGACTATTCATAAAAAAGCACCCCCGATACAGATATACTATATCGCGAGGTGCTTTAATTGTATGGGGAACTTTGTCGAATAGTAAAAATGACCAGTAATTAACTATCAGATTAGTTAAGCGCCTGCCGTATGGTTTCGACGTTATTCTGCATCAAGCTTAGAAAACTAACACCCGATTTCATCTCTTCTTGTGAAACATTGTGACAGGAGTGGAGCAGAAGTGTTTTAGCGCCGGTTGTTTCGGCGATGGAATCGGCAATCTTATGGTTGGAAAACTCGACATAAAGTACGGCCGGAATATTTTCAGCCTTAACTTTATCTGTTAGAAAAGCCACGGTAGCGGCACTGGCTTCAGTCTCGCTGCTGCACCCTGAAAAGGCGGCGTAGTAGTCAAGGCCAAATTCATCCGCAAAATAGCGGAAAGGAAAGCGGTCACCCACAATGATGGTGTTGCGCTTTGCCGTCTTGACCACCTCGGCAAAGTCGTTATCTAAAGCGGTTAGCTTTTCCACATAGGCGTCGGCATTTTTGCGATAGATTTCAGCATTTGGGTTATCCAGCGTTGAAATGACGTCGGCCATGCTGCGTACAATTTTGATAGCGTTTATAGGTGACGTCCAGACATGTTCATCATATTCGACTTCTTCATGGTCATGGTTGGGCGCATCTTCGTGCCCATCGGCGCTATCGTGATCATGGTTGCTTTCCATACCTTCTACCGTCTCCTCTTCAACGGTGGTAACGCAATCCATCAACTTTAAAGTGTCAGGAGCCTTTTCGCCCATCGAATCAAGAATATCATCAATCCATACATCACTTTCTCCACCGACATATACAAAAAGATCGCAGTTTTGTATGGCTATAATATCCTGCGGCGCAGGTTCGTAGGTGTGGCTTTCGGCACCGGGTGGCAGCAGCATCGTGACATTAGCATTAGTACCCACAATTTCGCGTGCAAAATCATATTGCGGAAAAATGGTGGTGACAATGTTTAAGCGGCTGTCGGCCTGTGCAGGTGCTGTGGATGACGCTGCACTGCTA
>JAEWNU010000123.1 GCA_023456995.1 Bacillota bacterium | reverse complement strand
ATTCTGCGGTTCTCTTTGGTGACCCGTACGGGATTCGAACCCGTGTTACCGCCGTGAAAGGGCGGTGTCTTAGGCCGCTTGACCAACGGGCCAGATTTATAAAAGCCCTTAGCGCTAAGGGCTTTTATAAACTGGTAGCGGCTATAGGATTTGAACCTATGACACTTCGGGTATGAACCGAATGCTCTAGCCAACTGAGCTAAGCCGCCGTGTACAGCGTTACCAATTGTAACAGAGCTATCACGATCTGTCAAGGCAAAATCCGAAATTTATTAAGAAAATTTTACACGAAATTGCACATAAGACCTTTTTAATGAATTTTATGCCCTTTTTTAGCCTTACACTGGTTCAACCGATAGGATGTCCACCGGATCAGAGACTATGCGACTGTGGGGTGGAACAATCATAATATCATCTTCCCATTCGCCGTTGAGCAATTTTTTAAGTAACAAAAGATCTGCCACATACTCCCGAACTCCATTCTGCAACAAAAGGTTCGAAGAACTGGTCAGCGCGCTTGCTACTACACATGGCGCACCGCCGCGGGGCATACATTTTTGGCACTGGGGCATCATTTGCCAACAGGGGGCGTCTTCGTTTTCTGAAAAAGCTTTATGAAAGCGCTCGGTGCTGCCCAGCAGCAGATGTGCACAATTATGTACGCGCGCAATAGCCAACGGTCGATCAGAGGAACAAAGGCCAGGCGCCGCACATTCTCCTATCGCCAGCACAATGAAGTCCGCCTGTTGCTCATCATTAATTTTTTGCTGAATCAACTCCAGCGAGCTGTCCGTAGAGATAAAATCAAGCACCACTTCGTGTGGAGAAATCGCGGCGAGAGCATACAGCTCACGGCGCAGCGGTTGGCATCCCAGTACCTTGATATTCATAGGAACACTCCTTTTTTTGATAGAGAAGCGCAAACATACTTGCGCCTCTTGTGATTTTGTCTTTAAAAAGTGTATAATATAGCGTAAGTCAAATCAATGGAAGGTTACCCCTATTCTGGGGCTTTTGGCACCTTGGCAAAAGATACCTATCCTAGCTGGAAACCGCATGTTTAAGCCATTCCCTGTTTTTCACATCAACGGAAAAGACTGCAAAATGCAAGCCTTTTGAATGGAGAAGCCTAATGACCGAAAAAACAAACGAATTACCACGCCAGCGCGCACTGCTTATCGCGCTTGATACCGGAGAATATGACGTCGAAGCCTCGCTGGATGAGCTTTCCGAATTAGCGGATACTGCAGGCGCTGACACGGTTGGAGTCCTTACCCAAAAACGTGAAGCACCCGATGCCGCTACCTGCATTGGCTCCGGCAGACTGGACGAGGCGGCGCTTTATGTCCAAAACCAACAGGTCGACCTTGTGATATTTGACTGTGAGCTGTCGGGTAGCCAATTGTCTAATATTTCCGATGCGCTTGACTGTCGTGTCATCGACCGCACTATGCTTATTCTGGATATTTTTGCCCAGCGTGCTCACTCAGCTGAGGGACGTCTTCAAGTCGAGCTGGCTCAACAAAAATATCGCTTGCCTCGCCTGATGGGACAGGGCAAAGGCCTTTCGCGGCTCGGCGGCGGTATCGGTACACGCGGCCCGGGAGAAACAAAGCTTGAAAGTGACCGCCGTCATATTCGCAGGCGCATCGCCACGCTTGAAAAAGCGTTGGAGGAGGTCAGCCAACGTCGTGGTTTGCTGCGCGCACGCCGCCGTAAGGATGAGGTCATCTCGGTCGCCATCGTGGGTTATACCAACGTAGGCAAATCTACACTGCTAAATGCGCTCACCGACGCAGGTGTTCTGGCAGAAAACATGTTGTTCGCCACGCTGGATCCCACTTCGCGCGCCCTAGTACTGCCGGACGGCCGTCAGGTCATGCTCATCGACACCGTTGGTTTGGTGCGCCGCCTGCCTCACATGCTGGTGGATGCTTTTCGCTCTACGCTTGAAGAAGCGGCATTTGCCGACCTAATTTTAAATATTTGCGATATCTCGGCACCCGACGCATCTGAGCAAATTGCAGTCACTCAGTCTCTACTTTCAGAGATTGGCGCTGAAAAAATACCTGTTTTAAACGTGCTTAATAAATGCGATTTAATTGCACAAGCGCCGATATCGCTCAATGACAGTACTTGCCTAATTTCCGCTAAAACCGGTTTTGGGCTTGACGTGTTGCTCAACCGCATCGGACAGCTGCTCACCCCTTCTCATACACGCTTGACCTTGTTGCTACCCTACAGCGAGGGGGGCCTATTAGGTGAGGTGCGCGCACGGGGAACCGTGTTTTCAGAGCAATATCAAAACGATGGAATTTTACTCGACGCAATGGTCGAAATCAAGTCTCTATACCGCTTTAAAGGCTATGTGCATAAAGATGACAGCATTTGATTCATTCCCTTTATTATAAGCATACAGTATTGCGAAAATCGTTTCCATTTACTTGAATGCTTATGGTTGTTATGGTACAATGAACAGGAAATATAAGCAGAGTCGTACACTAAAAATTTACAAATGACAGCAGGAGGTAAATGAAAGAATGAGAAAAATTGGAATCACTGAAACTGTTCTCAGAGACGCGCAGCAATCTCTGATTGCAACAAGAATGCCGTTTTCTGACTTTGAAGAAATCCTCTCCACCATTAATAAGGTAGGCTACTACTCTATTGAATGTTGGGGCGGCGCCACCTTCGACACCTGTCTCCGTTACCTCAACGAAGATCCGTGGGAGAGGCTGCGCAAAATTCGTAAGGCTGTTCCAGACACCAAGCTGCAAATGCTGCTTCGCGGTCAGAACCTGCTGGGCTACAAACCCTATCCCGACGACGTAGTCGACAAATTTGTTGAGCGCTCTATCAAAAATGGCATCGATATTATCCGTATTTTTGACGCCCTCAACGACCCCCGCAATCTTGAGGTTGCTATTAAGTCCACAAAAAAATATGGCGCGATTGCATCCGGTACCATTTGCTTTACGATCAGCCCGGTTCATACCCTTGAAAAGTATGTCGAGCTGGGTAATCAGCTGCGTGATATGGGCTGTGACACCATCTGTATTAAGGATATGTCCGGCATCATGGGCCCGCAGGAAGCTTATGACCTGGTTAAGGCTCTTAAAGAAAACGTCAACCTTCCCATCGTTATCCACACCCACAGCACTACAGGTATTGCGCCGATTACCCTCTTAAAGGCGGTCGAAGCCGGTGCAGACGTTATCGATACCGCTATTTCCAGCATGTCGGGCGGCACCAGCCAGTATGCAACCGAAAGCATGGCTTATTCGTTGCGCCAGCTCGGTTACCAGATTGATATCGACGATATGATGGCCAAGAAGGTTAACGACCACTTCGTCCC
>JAEWNU010000122.1 GCA_023456995.1 Bacillota bacterium | reverse complement strand
AATACACCTCGGTAATTGCCTCGGAGGGGTCGGGATAGGGGGAATCCACCGAGAACTGGACGGCAGCGTCCATTTCTTCATTGGCAGCTTTCTTAATCGATTCTAGCTCTCCCTCGGTAACGCCCATTTCCAACAGACGTTTTCCCATTTTTTCAATGCCGTCGTTTGCTAAAGCGTTTTCCATATATTCTGAGGGGCGATATACAGCGGGATCGCCGCAATAGTGACCTTGATAACGGTATACCTTGGCCTCCACCAGATAAGGCCCCTTTCCGCTGCGGGCATGCTCCATAGCCTTGACCATCGCTTCATAGACAACAACGGGATCGGTGCCGTCCACGATGGCGAAAGGCACATCATATGCCGCAGCACGGCTAGCCACGTCGGGTGTGTTGGTTACACGATGAATCTCGGTTGAAACGCCATAGCAGTTGTTTTCAATAAACCATACCATGGGCAACTTCCAGGTAGCAGCCATGTTCAAAGACTCATGGAAAGTACCTTCGTTCGTGGCACCATCGCCAAAACAGCCCACCGTGACCGCGTCATCACCCATAATCTTGGAGGCCAAAGCGGAACCAGCTGAGATGCACTGACCGGCACCTACGATGCCGTTAGCACCCAGATGGTTCATCTTCTCCATGTCGGCGATGTGCATAGAACCGCCCTTGCCCTTGCAGTAGCCGGTCTTCTTGCCAAAGAGTTCAGCCATAGCCAGCTTGGGGTCGCCACCGCGCGCAATAACGTGTCCGTGACCGCGGTGAGTTGAAGTAAAGTAATCCTGCGGAGCGATAGCTGCAAACGCGCCAGCCTCAGCAGCTTCCTGCCCTATACTCAAATGAATGTTACCAGCAAGCATACCTTTGGTGAAGCACTCTGCTGCATGTTCCTCAAAACTTCTGATGCGCACCATCATGCGATAGAAATCAATCAGCATCTCTTTGGTATATGTCTTCTTATTTGCCAATTTTTTCACGCCTTTCTGTTTATAATGCGGAACCTCATGCCTGTCGAGGAGCGAACAGAGGGACTTCCAGTTCGTCGTCAAATTTTCGACCCATGATCATTCCTTCGATTTCTGCCAGAACGACATCCACCGTCAGTAAAACCTTGGTGCCTTCCACCAGATGGCCGCCATGCGCGTTGCCGTACCGGTCGCTGAGGGTGATATGTACATGCAGGTTGGTGACGCCCGCGTCATCATGGCAGATGATGCCGCTGGCGTTGGTCAGCTCAATGGGGCCTGTCAGATGCAGGATCTCGCCATAGCCGTAGCCGGCTTTTTTCTTTGGCAATTCTACGGGGTTACAGAAACTTACACCGTCCAAACTACCGATGGCGCTAAGAATAACACCGTTGTTGATACCGCTGCGTTTGCAGGCTTCTTCTAAGCCCAGCAGAACATCGGTGCCGGGCTTCAGGCGAAGCGCGACGACACGGCCGAGATGGCCTTGTGCCATTTCCATTTCAAATTTCTCCATGTCAGCCTCCTAAAATAAAAATATTTTTGGCTTACAACTCTATGCGCTGAAAAGCACTACAGAGGACAATAGCTTCTGGTTTTTCCTGTGGCCAAGCCAGTAAATCTTTTGCTAGCATAGGCCGCATACGCATGCTGTCATCTTCTGAAAAGGGGACGTGATAAATGCAAAAGGTCTTTGTGTTCAATGTACCGGAAAAAAACTTGCCACTTCGAAGCGCATTAAAAAACAGCGGATTTATAAACGTTGCTCGAAGAGGAAATGTTTGAATGGCAGAAAAAGTCTCAGTGGTATAATCTACATCAGCTGTAAAAAGCACATGTTTGTCGCCAAATGAGATCAGGTAACAATAATGCGTAACATCCTGGAATTTCTTGTCCAGGTGCAAAGTGGGAAATGCTCGAACCTGAATTTGCGGCTCAATATAAAACGTCGCACGCTGTGTTTGACGTGAAATTAGCACACAGGGAATATGGTTTTCTTTTATATATGAAATTAGATTTGTTTGGGTTTCACCCGCGACCTCTGGGAAGAAGACGCCTTTTATGTTCTGCTCTTTCAGGTAAGCGAGCGTCATTTCTGGCGTAAAGTGATCTGGATGCTGGTGGCTAAAAAGCAGGTAGTCGATGTTATCATAAGGCGCGGTACCTGAGAGCATCTTTTCCCACCGACGCAGTCCTAAATTGCTAAAGGGATGGCCTTTAGCTCCATAGATGCCATCAAGCAGAAGCTTTGTACCTTGATATTCTAAAATGAGTCCTGCGTTGCATGATAGCGTTACTTGCAAGACATTTTCCATCATGCTACCCCCGTCGTTTCAATTCTCTGGCTGAAAAACAGTGGGTCATCTTACGTCTGTTTCTGGTAATTCAGCTTATTTTAATATGCAAAACAGGTGCGCAACAAAGTCAATTTTTCAAATTTCACTCTTTGAAATTATTGAGTCATCTTACGTCTCTATCTGCTACCCATATTATTTATAATAGGCAAAAAAGTCAATGATCAAAATAAATCACTTAGCACTTTCGTTAAAATGTTTAATATTGTGAAATAAATTTGTACATATTTTTAGATATTTTTCTTTTAGTGAAAATCATCATTGATTTTTTGAAATACCTGAGGTAAGATGTATTTAATTCATAAATCAGACAATTATTTTGGTGACTGGTACTGGCAGCTGGTAGCTGTTTACTGGTGGCTGGTAACTAGGAGGTCATATGTCGCGAGTAACATCTTCGTTGGCAGAAAAAGCTGCCGGACAAATTATGGATATGATTTTTGCGGAGCAGAGATTTCAGGCCGGAGACAAAATGCCTAATGAACTGCAGCTGGCTCAAGAACTAGGAATTAGCCGGGTTACCTTGCGGGAAGCGATGCGTATGCTTTGCGCACGCAGCGTGGTAGAGATTCGTCGGGGTCGTGGAACCTATGTAACGGCTGCTTCCGGAGAGTTTATATCATCCAAAGCGGATTTTTCCATGGTGGTCAATGTGAATGCCAGCAACCAGGATATGCTGGATATGCGAATGATGATCGAGCCTACCGCCGCTTACTATGCGGCCAAGAGAGCCACGGAAGAGGAGATACAGCGCATTAAAGAGCTGAGTCTGGAGATTGAAAAGACGATAGCCGAGGGGAAAAACCGAATTAAGGTAGAGCAGGATTTTCACAATGCTATCGCGCAGGCCAGCCACAATCCCTTCGTTAAGGAACTGATGCCCATCATTAACCGTGCCATTTATAGCGTCGCTTCCAATTTTGACAAGAACACGGATCTGGTAGCCCTCTCCCTTAATGACCACAAGGAGCTGGTGCGGTTTATTGAAGCGCGCAATGCCGATGGCTCTTATGCTGCCATGCGGCTGCACATCGTTCACGCGTTTGAAATTTCACGAATCGACCTTGACGCACCATAATGCTACGGTCGATGGCCTTTAAACACCTATCGGGTTGGCTTTTGGCTGTGCATTGCTTTTGTCGCTGATCAATCGGTCAACTCACATATCGTAAGGAAAGGCTTAGATCTATGGGAAACCGAAAATTCAAAAAAGCAAATCAAAATACTCATATGACTCGAGAAATGGAGATTGCCGGTGCTAAGATGTTCGGTAAACACGTTTCTCGTCAGAAGCGTACAATTTTGCTGTTGGTGACACTACTGGCTTGCGCCATGCCCATAGTAATGGGGGTTAGATTTTGGCGCGATATTCCGCTGCTTGTTCCCAGCGGTCTCATCGGGGCAGATGGGAAGGATGATTCTCTTCCTCGTTGGGTTGTGGCATTTGGTCTTCCAGGGCTAATGTGCCTGCTCAACACAATCGCCCACGGTCAGTTGTGGGTTCATCAGAACCGCATGACTCTGCCGCCAACCCATATCCGTCTGACTGGTCGCTGGGGATTTTCTATCATCTCTGTTATTTTTTGTAGCGGTATGATTCGGCAATCTTTGGGCCAGACGCCGTTACCTCTTTCCTTTCTTTCCCCCTGTATCATCGGATTGCTGCTTTTAATTCTGGGTGGACAGATGTGGGAGTGCCCGCGAGACGCCAAGATTGCGTTACGTTTTTCTTTTACGCAGCGCAGTGAGCAAGCGTGGTTGACTGTTCATCGAGCGGCCGGTGGTGCATGGATGACTGCCGGATTGTTAACGATACTGGATGTAATGGTAACATCCGGATTATCACCTTTTATAGCTGCGCTGGTGGCTGTTGTTATCGCCTCTCCTTTTGTTTATGGCTTAGTGCTAAAAAGCTGACCGGAAGTAGTTGCTAACATTGAGTGCTAAACTACATATTTCGGCTTTCGAAATTTGAAAACCAAATAATAAGGGTCACGATTATTGTTTGGAGAAATTCACTTGTGACTACAGCCATCAACATAGATGTGCTGTTTCTTGTGGAGTACCGGGGCTAAGGCCCCTGTATGAGGATGTCGTCCAGAAAGTGGCTGATCAACTGCTATAAAAGGGGAATTTATACAGCAATAACTACATATCTGACGACTCATAGTTTTAAGGAAGGGGATCGATTGAATGAAAGCCTACAAAAAGATCATGGATAACATCGCTGCGGTTGAAAAAATTGTAATCAGCCTCATTTTAATTGTTGTTACTTTGATCACGTTTGCGAACGTGCTAGTTCGCAAATTCAGCAACAGCCAATTCGCCTGGACGGAGGAGTTGGTTATCAACCTGTTTGTTCTGATGATTATGATGGGTTGTGCGCTATGTGCCCGTGAAGGAAGCCTGATTAGCCTGTCCCTAATTTTTGACCGCCTTAAGGTTGGCGGCAAGAAGATCTTTGTGGCCATCATTACAGTGGCCAATACCTTGCTCTGGATTCTGCTTTTGAAGACCGGTTGGGATAAGGTTGCGACGCAAATGGCTAACGGCAAGCATACCTTTTCTCTGGGCTGGCCGGAATGGGTATTTACAATTTTTCTGCCCATCGGCGCTTTTTTCTTGATTATACATAGCATTGAATTTTGTGTGGACGTTATGACTAATAACGCTGACTGCGTTAAAATTGAGAATGAGGGGGACCAGCAGAAATGATTAACTTTATCCTCTTCGGCTCGTTCTTTATTTTGCTGTTCTTAAATGTTCCCATCTGCACTAGCTTGGGTTTGTCTTCGATTTTCGCCATGGTTTATTCTGGGGATAAGCTGTCCATTGTTCCTACCAACGTCTATAATGGCATGGCAAAATTCCTGTTGCTGGCTATTCCGTTTTTCGTGTTGTCCGGCAACATCATGGCAAAAGCGGGCATCTCCACACGCCTGGTGCAATTTATCGATGACTGTATTGGGCACCGACGTGGCGGCATTGCAATCGTGTGTGTTGTGGTAGCCTGTTTCTTTGGCGCCATCTCTGGCTCTGGCCCAGCTACCGTGGCGGCTTTGGGCATCATTCTGATCCCTGCCATGATTAACCGCGGTGGTTTCTCGGCACCTTTCTCCTCTGCAATGATGGCGACTGCATCTTCTATCGCCATTGTTATTCCGCCTTCCATTGCGTTCGTGGTATATGCCTCTATTACCGGTGTTTCCGTGGGCGATATGTTTATGGGCGGTATTCTTCCTGGCATTATGATGGGTGTGGCGCTGGTTGTCATCATCATGATTGAGGCTCGCAAGAAAGGCTTGTCCGCATCCCGCGAGAGAGCCAGCATGAGCCAGCGGTTTAAGTCTTTCCGCGCATCCTTCTGGGGCTTCCTGATGCCTGTCATCATTCTCGGCGGCATCTATGGTGGTATCTTTACGCCCACTGAGGCCGCAGCCGTGTCTGTAGTGTATGGTCTGTTTGTCGGTTTGTTTATTTACCGTGAAGTCAAGATGCAGGATCTGTATGACTTGTTGGTGGATTCCGGCAAGACAACCGGTGGCATTATGCTGATTATCGGTGCCGCCACCTTGTTCTCTTACATATGCACTGTTCATGGCATCTCCGGTGCTGCACAGACTTTGCTGCTTAACATTTCCGGCAACAAGTATGTGTTCTTACTGATTGTCAACGTGATTTTCTTGATTGCTGGCTGCTTTGTAGACGCAAACTCCGCCATGTATATCTTTATTCCTATTATGTTCCCGGTTGCCAAGAAGCTGGGTATTGATCCCATCCACTTTGGCGTTCTGTCTACTGTGAACCTGGCGATTGGTCAGGTGACTCCTCCTGTAGGCGTCAACTTGTTCGTAGCCATCGGTGTCAGCAGTAAGCTGCAAAATATAAAGGACAAGACCGCAGTCACCATTGAGACCATTTCCAAGGCTGTATGGCCTATGATTGTAGCGTGTATCATTACTTTGATGATTGTCACTTACGTTCCCTTCTTCTCCACGGTGTTCCTGCATGGCTGATAGCCGTTTCATCGTCTGCCATCACATTTTGTGATATCAGATAAAAAACAAAGACGTTAAGGAGGAAAACAAATGAAAAAGTTTTTTGCATTGTCTATGGCTTTGACAATGGTACTGACAATGGCTGCTTGCGGTGGCAAAAGCTCTGCTCCCGCTACCAGCACCCCCGCTCAGCAGGCTCCTTCGGAAGCTGGGAAGCCCGCTTTTGAGAAGCAGACCTGGAAGTTTGCTTGTTCCGCTACCGAGAACACTGTCTGGGCCGATATGGGCCGTGACTTCGGCAAAATGGTGAACGAGGCTACTGGCGGTGCCATTACCGTAGAAGTTTACGCTGCTGATCAGCTGACTGCTGGAAATCAGTCCGAGGGCATTCAGGCTGTTATTGATGGTACCACTGAGCTGTCTGCGCACTCCAACCTGATCTATTCCGCTTTTGATAAGCGTCTGAACGTTGTCTCACTGCCGTTCCTGTTTGATTCTTTTGAAGATGTTGATGCTAAACTGGACGGCGAAGGCGGCAAAGCTGTCGGCGAAGTCGTCGAGAGCATGGGCCTGCATCTGCTTGGCGTAGGCGAGAACGGTTTCCGTCATCCCACCAACAGTGTTCGCCCCATCGCCAGCTTGGCTGATATGAAGGGCCTGAAGCTGCGTGTTGCCGGTTC
>JAEWNU010000121.1 GCA_023456995.1 Bacillota bacterium | reverse complement strand
AAGCAGGCGGGGTATTACGTCGTCGGTGTATACGATCCCTCGTCCGAGCGTTACCAGTCCCGCTTGAAGCTGACGATTGACGAATACCTTGAGGATTACGCTGCCGCCGCTGCGGTACTGACAGAGGAGACCCCAAAATGAATTTTTCCGACCGCTTACATAAAAGTGCAGAACCGATCTGGGCGGGGTTTCACGCCCATCCGTTTGTGCAGGGTATTGGGGACGGCACCCTGAACATTGAACGCTTCCGATTCTTTTTAATACAGGACTACCTTTACCTTTTTGAATACGCCAAGGTGTTCGCGCTCGGCGTGGCAAAGGCGAAAAAGCCCGCGCACATGTGCCGCTTCGCCAAAAGTGTGGAGGCTGTCTTAAACGGCGAAATGACCATCCACAAAGCTTATATGAAGCGCCTTGGTATCGACCAAAATGACGCCGAGAAAGCGAAGCCCGCGCTGGCGAACAGCTCCTACACCAGCTATATGCTGTCGGTGGGTTTTGCGGGTGATTTGGCTGCCATTACAGCGGCGATACTGGCCTGCTCGTGGAGCTACGCCGAAATTGGTCTGCGCTTAAATCAAATTCCGGGTGCGGCGCAGCATCCGCTTTTTGGCGAGTGGATTTTGGGCTACTGCTCGGACGCTTACCAGCAGGAAAATGACATGCTGATTGAGCTGATGAATACGCTGGCCGAAGGACTCAGCGAAGAAGAACTGGCCTATCTCGAAGAGGTGTTTATCAATTGCAGCCGGTACGAGGCACAGTTTTGGGATATGGCATGGAAAATGGAGGATTAGCGATGCTTTCGCTGCAAGAGGTGACCTATCAATATCCGAAGGAACCGGCCCCGACGGTCGAAGGGCTTTCTTTTGATGTGCAAAAAGGGGAGTTTGTCTCGCTTGTCGGGGTCAGCGGTTGCGGCAAAAGCACGATTTTTCGGCTGATTAACGGTCTGATTCCTCCCGACGCGGGTGAAATTCTTGTCGGCGGTGAAACGATTCGCGGCAAGCGCCACTACTGCGGCTATATGCCACAACGCGACTTGTTGTTCCCGTGGCGCACCGTGAAAGCAAATTTAAAGCTGCCGCTTGAGATTGCGGGCGGACTGACCAAGGCGGAAATGAACCAGCGGGCCGACCAAATGCTGGAGCAGGTTGGTCTGTCGGGCTGCGGGGGTAAATACCCTGCTGAATTGTCGGGTGGCATGCGCCAGCGCGCCGCGTTTGGGCGCACGGTGCTCACCGGTTCCGATCTGTTGCTGCTCGACGAGCCATTTTCGGCGCTGGATTTTTTAACGCGCGTCGCGATGCAGGAATGGCTACACACCCAATGGATGCAACACAGCAAGACCATTTTGTTTATCACCCATGATGTTGACGAGGCAGTATTTCTCTCAAAACGCGTTTTGGTTGTGACACAGACGCCGATAAAAACACTGGTCGAAATCCCCGTACCGCTGCCATACCCGCGTAGCCGCGACATGCTGGCACGGCCTGAGATTATAGAGCTGCGTGAACAGCTGGTTGCGCTTTTAAGAAAGCAGGTGGCGCTGTGAAAAAAACAAATGACACCAAAGAGCAAATTATCCGTGCCGCCAACCTTCCCGCCATGGGTTTGGTGCTGTTTTTACTCATTCTGTGGCAAGCCGCAGCGATGAAGGTAAACGCCGCCTACATTATTCCGTCGCCCACCCAAATACTCGTGCGGCTATGGGCGTTGCGCGAGCCGTTGTTTCTGATGCATTTGCCCGCGACGATGCTCGTAACCTTTGTCGGCTTGCTCATTTCCATTGCGCTGGGTCTCTTGCTGGCGGTGGCAATGGATTTAAATCCACTGGCAGAAAAGGCTTTTTGCCCGATTATCATTGCGTCGCAGACCATCCCCACCACCGCGATTGCGCCGCTGTTCGTGCTGTGGTTCGGCTACGGAATCTGGAGCAAGGTACTCGTCACGGTCCTCATCACTTTTTTTCCGATCACCATCTCGGTGTTTGACGGCTTCCGTTCGGCTAAAACCGAGATGGAGGAGCTGCTCATAACCTACGGTGCGGGCAAGAAAGAAATCTTTTTAAAACTCAAGCTCCCTGGTGCGCTGCCCTATTTCTTTTCGGCGATTAAAATGGCTATTCCACTATCTATCATCGGCGCGGCAATAGGCGAATGGCTGGGTGCGCAGAGCGGGCTTGGTTATTTTTCCCGCCGAATGATGACTCAATTGGACGGCGCAGGCGTATTTGCGCCCATTGTGCTGTTGTCTGTCGTGGCAATGCTCATCGTCGGGCTGATCAGCATCATCGAGCGGGCGGTTATCCGCTGGCGCAAAGAAATATGACTATTTAGGAGAAATTAACAGATGAAAAAGCTACTATCTATTTTAATGGCGGTGCTGATGCTGCTTGTTATTGTCGGTTGCGGTGCAAAGCCTTCGACTGCGCCTGCCGAATCGAGCAAGGCGCCTGAACTCAAAGAAATTGACGTCGTACTCGACTGGTACCCCAACGCACTGCACGCCTTTTTGTATACGGCTATTGAAAAGGGCTATTACGCCGAAGAGGGGCTAAAGGTTAACATTCGTTTCCCCTCCAACGCCAACGACGCCATGTCGCTTGTCGCGGCGGGCAAGGCGCAGGTGGGGCTTTATTACCAGCAGGACGTCATCATGGCACGCGTGAACCAGAAGGTGCCGGTGCGCTCCATCGGTGCAGTGGTGCAGTCGCCCTTAAACATCGTGCTGAATCTAAAAAGTGCCAATATCCACTCCCCGAAGGATCTCGTCGGCAAAACCATCGGCTATGCCGGAACGGAGCTTAGCGAAGCGCTCATCCGCAGCATGATGGCAAATGTTGGGGCTGATTACAGCGATGTTCAGATGATCGATGTCGGCTTTGACCTGATGAGTTCGATGACCACCGGCAACGTTGACGCTACCATCGGCTGCTATGTCAATCACGAAGTGCCGCAAATGATTAAAGAGGGTTTTGAAGTCGATTACTTCATGGTGGATGGGTATGGCGTGCCCACCTATTACGAGGGTGTGTTCATGTCCAATGATGAAATGATCAAAAACGACCCTGACACACTTAAAGCATTTCTAAAAGCGAGTGCCAAGGGCTTTGCCGACATGAAGATTAACCCGGAGGAGTCGCTGGCCATCCTGTTGAAAAACCAGAACACAGAGAATTTCCCGTTGTCGGAGTCGGTGGAGCGCGAGAGCATGACAATGCTGCTGCCGCTGATGGAAACTGAGACTGCATCGTTCCTTTCTCAGACTGAGGAGGTCTGGCAGAAGAACATCGACTGGCTGTACGATCAGGGGCTGATTACTGAAAAGCCAGTTGTTTCCGATTTGATGGCGACGCTGTAATAGTTGTTATCTATTAAGCAAGGGCCGCCGCACGTTTTCGTGCGGCGGCCCTTGTTTTGAAAAGCGCCTGAGACTAAAGTTTTTGTGACACTTTTTAAAAGCTGGAACAAAACTTAAGCTAAGCGCACTTTAAAAGCCCCAGTCTACAATTGACAAATCGCGTTCTTGCGCCCTATACTTTTAGCAGTTAAGCGGTATATTCTTTGAGCTTTTTCAGGAATTTTTCCACCATACTGGCGTCGGTCGCCCAGGAGGTACAAAGGCGAATCATATCCTGCGTATCATCCACGGCGCTCTGCACTGAGAAAACGAAATCCTCCTCCAGACGCGTCAGCACAGCCTTGGGCAGAATGGGGAAGAGTTGATTGGTCACCGCCTCGGCGGCAAAGGAATAGCCTAGCGCCGCAATGCCGTTTGCCAGACGTTCCGCCATATCATTGGCGTGCTGCGCCAGCTTATAATAAAGCCCGTCGGTGAAAAGTGTCTCAAATTGAATTCCCAGCAAGCGGCCTTTGGCAAGCATTCCGCCGCGCTGCTTGATAATTGAGCGGAAATCAGCGCCCAGCTCGGGCCGGTTAATAACCAGCGCCTCGCCAAACAGTGCGCCCATCTTGGTGCCGCCTATGTAAAACAGGTCGGTCAATTCTGCGATATCGGGCAGTGCCAGGTCATTGCCGCGGCAAGTCAGCGCGCAGCCTAAACGCGCGCCATCTAAGTAAAGCGGAATGTGATACCGCCTGCAAACCTCGGCTAATTCAGCCAGCTCTTGCTTGCGGTAAACGGTACCCAGCTCGGTTGGCTGCGAGACGTAGACCATGCCGGGCTGCACCATGTGTTCCGCCGTGGGGTCGTCGTAATGAGCTTTGATCAGCTTTTCCACCGCCTTGGCGGTCAGCTTGCCGTCGGGGGACGGTATGGTCAGAACCTTGTGCCCGGTGGCCTCAATAGCGCCCGATTCATGAACACTGACATGTCCGCTTTCAGCCGAAATCATGCCCTGATGCGGACGCAGCAGCGCGGCGGCAACGGTGAGATTCACTTGTGTACCGCCCACTAAAAAGTGAATGTGGCTGTCAGGCCGTTTGATTTCGGCTGCAATCAGGCTGCGGGCGCGGTCGCAGAATTCATCGGTTCCATAGCCCACCGTCTGCACCAGATTAGAAGCGGTCATCGCCGCCATAATATTTTCGTGTGCACCCTCGCTATAATCATTTAAAAAGCTGTATTTCATCAGGCACATTCCTTTCGGCAAAAGATATATATTTTAGTATAGCACAATTTGAGCGTTGTTCAATGCTAACAACAAAGGATGTTATTATGTCAAATCAAACATATGCTTTTGGGGTAGATATTGGAGGCACATCGGTTAAGATGGGCCTCTTTTCGGTGGAAAAAGGTTTGTTGGAAAAATGGCAGATTCCCTCGCGTACCGATGGGGACAGCGCCGCTATGCTCGCAGAGATTGCCAACAGTCTTTTAGAAAAAATAACAGAGAACGGGCTTGCGCTTTCCGATATTTGTGGTGTTGGCGTAGGCGCGCCCGGCCCGGTTGATGCACAGGGCGTTGTGCACGTCTGTGTGAACCTCGGATGGGGGAAGGTCGCGCTAAAAGATAACCTTGAAGCGCTGTGTGGTTTTGCCGTCCGAGCAGAAAATGACGCGAACGTAGCCGCGCTCGGCGAACTTTGGCAGGGGGCGGCAAAGGGCTGCAACAGCATGGTTCTGTTGACGCTTGGCACCGGCGTGGGCGGTGCGATTGTGCTGGACGGCAGACTGATAAAGGGTGCGCATGGCTGCGCCGGAGAAGTAGGACATATCAGTGTTTGCCCCGATGAAACAGTGCCGTGCAGCTGCGGCAGGCGGGGGTGCCTTGAGCAGTATGCCTCCGCTTCGGGGCTGGTTGGGCTTGCACAAAAAATGATATCCTCGGGGGTAAAGACAACATTGACCGCTGAAAACCTTACCGCAGAAACGATATTTTCGGCGGCCAAATCGGGGGACGCAGCCGCGAATTTAGCCATAGACCATATGGCGGAATTCCTTGGGGGTGCGCTTGCGGACATTGCAGCCGTTTGTGACCCGCAGGTTATTGTGATTGGCGGCGGGCTGTCACGGGCGGGCGAACTGTTACGAATGACAGTGGAGCGGCATTTTTGCAGCATGGCCTTTGGAGATATGGTCGATACCCCTATTAAAATTGCGGCTTTGCAAAATGATGCCGGCATATGGGGGGCGGCTAGTCTCCTGCTTAATAGTCACCCCGTTCATATGACCAAATGATGGGTTTTTGGTATTCAAGCGGGCATTTGCATGAGAATTAGTGGTCGCGTTCACTTTGAATTGCATATAGTGGTTATGAGAAGCCATTTTTAAAGGAGAGAGCACTTATGCCACAAAAGAGCTTTGAACAGTATGAACGCGAACTAATGGAAATGTACCGTCTGGCGCTAGCCAAGGACCCTAACTATGCGGCGATGGCTAAACGTCAGAGCCAAGCAAGGGTACGAGATCGTATTCCTGAGGAGGAGAAGATCGATGTTGAAATCCCGGCGCCGGGTGTGGAGGAAACCGTACCGTTGCCGGAACGTATTAAGCCAGTAGCGGAAGAGCCCGCAATGCCGGAGGCATCCACCACGCCGATGATGCCCACCACGCCAAGGATGCCCGCAATGCCGGAGGCATCCACCACGCCGACGATGCCCACCACGCCGACGATGCCCACCACGCCAAGGATGCCCGCAATGCCGGAAGCAACTACCCTGCCGAGACTGCCCGCCTCCGCATTTCGAGAGCCATTCGAACCTGGGGTAGCGACCTCACAGCAGGAATCATTCGAATACCCCGCCTTGGCTGTTGTTCTACCTGTCCCCGGCACCATCTCGCGGTCTGATGTAGAACCCCAAACCCGTACCCAAACCCGAACTCAGACTCAAACACTAGTTGACACGGAGACTGGCCGCATGAACCAAGCGGGGATGCAAATCGGTGCCGGTGTTACTCCAACTACTCCAACTACTCCAAGTGCCCCAAGTATTCCAAGCACCCCAAGTATTCCAAGTACTCCAAGTACCCCAAGCACTCCAAGTATCCCAACTACCCCAACTCCCCCAACTCCCCCAACTCAACAACAGGGCACTGCCGCGCAGCAGACGCCGCCTGCTACTCAAACTACGCCAATGATGCCCGCGCCCGACGGAATGCGGCGCGCCATGGGCACGCCCAATATGGGCGCAGGCAACCTGATTGTCAACGTGACCACACAAAACCGAACTAAACCGGTTGCGGCTGCCATCGTTACAGTCAGCCACCCTGAGGAGAGCGGCAACAAGGTGGTTGCCAAGGCGGAAACAGACGATAGCGGCAAAACCGAGCCGATTCGCCTGCCGGCACCCATACGTGAAATTCCGGTATACCCCCAGCCGATAATCGGTGGTGATTTGAGCGCACAATATCTTGTATCGGTTGAGGCGCCAGGCTTTAAATCTGTGACTGATGAGGAGATTTCGATCTTTGACGGCGTAACCTCGGTCAAGCACATAGATTTAGTCAGTGCAACTGCTAGTGAGGACAATGCCATTGATGAGCGCCGCAATGAAATTCAGAGGGAATAGCCATGCAGAAGAGCCGGTATGTCCAAATTCCGGATGTTATAGCGGTTCATCTTGGCGGCAAGGACGCCGATGCCCCGAATATTACTATTTCGTTTGTGGAATATATTAAAGGGTGCGCCAGTTGCCTCATTTGCCCAACGTGGCCTGAAAGTGCGCAGCGCGCGAATATCTATGCCATCACCACGTTTGCGCTCTATCGTTTTTGTAACAGGTGGTATCGTGCGCGCGGATACAACTTCGACATCACATCCAGCGAGGAGGATGATTTGCCGTTCGACGCTAAAAAATGCCTGTTTTTTAATACAAGTTACCTCGTATGGGATATGTTTGATCATTACCTGACGCGTCAGGGGTACGGCGATCCGATACCGACACGAATTTGCCGAAACGGCCAAGCAGCAGGCAGCGGTGTTTTGTGTCAGCTAGGGGCGGTTTCCATGGCCAAAGAAGGCAGTACTGTCTATGATATTTTGAAGAAATATTACGGAGAGGATATTGCAATGGTGCATAATGCGCCACAAGAGGGTGGGTATGAACGGTTTTTAGGTACACCACTGATGCCAGGCGCATCTGGGGACGATATCTGCACCATCAAACGG
>JAEWNU010000120.1 GCA_023456995.1 Bacillota bacterium | reverse complement strand
CTTCCAAGCAGTCCAGTGAAGCTGAGGTCAACGCGATGGGGGTTGAACGTTCCTGCGAGGATTGTTACAAGGCTGAATACATGAGCCGTCACATCGGTGAACGCTTTACCGGCACTGTGATCTCCGCTGCTGCGCACGGGGTCTATGTTCAGCTTGAAAATACCGTCGATGGGTTAGTGCGTACCGAGTCGTTGGGTGAAGGCATGCTTTACGATGGCAGAATGCAATACGCTACCGCTGACGGAAAACGCCGTGTCCGGGTGGGAGACCAAATAGCAGTTATTGTGGCTGCCGCAGAGGTTTCTACCGGTAGAATTGATTTTGCACTGGCCGAATTAACAATTAAATAATATGGTAGGCGCGCGGCAAACCTGAAATGGTTTTACTGCGCGCCTGCTTTTATTTTGATACCAGCTTGGAGCGATTTGTTAAAAACAGCAGAGGGTTTAAACCCTCTGCTGTTTTATCAGAAATGAAGATTAATCTTCGTCTTCAGTGGGATAGCGAGAACTGAGCCAGTCCCAATAAGAGATGTCAGAATTTGGATCAAAACGTTCGACGTCATCAACCGCTTTTTCATCGTGGATGGTGCAGACCTCCGGAAGAGCGTCAATTTTATACCACCCCGGTGCTGTATTTGTGCACTTATCAGAGGCAAGTAGTCCTGATTCAGTGCAATAGGTGCGCTCGACAACATTGGGAGAAACAGTAAAGTCGATAACTGAAAGATTAGCGTGTATCGGAGCCATAACGTTGCGGTAGATCAAGGGTGGCGGATAATAGTAACCGGAATAGTTGATTTGCTCCATCTCATCAAAACCGAGATAGCATACGCCAACATAATAGGGCGTCACACCGATAAACCATTCATTATAGTCATTATCCGAGGTACCAGTCTTGCCCGCTATAGGCATGTTGGAATTCGGAAAACGTGCGCTTGTACCAGTACCGGGAGCTGCTGCGGTGACACGCTGCAGAAGCTTGTTCATAATGGTAGCGGTCTCCTGAGAAATAACACGCTTTGGAACGGCCTTATTTTCGAGAATGATGTTCCCCTCGGAATCGATAACCTTGGTGTAGGAATGCGGTGGAGTATAAAGTCCGCCATTACCAAAAATTTGATATGCACCGGCCATTTCAAGTGGTGTCACACCTTTAGTCAAGGCACCCAGCGCCATTGGCGCCAATGCGACATCGGTATACACCTTTCCGTTCTGAGCTTCGTTTTCCACTAGATTTTTAAACCCAAGCGAATCGCGCAGAAAGTTAAAACTGGTGCGGGGCGATAGCATTTGTATCAGCTTAACCGGTATGGTGTTGGCAGAACGTTGCAACGCTTCTGTAATAGTGATCGGACCTCTATAGGCATTATAGAAGTTCTTTGGGTATATCGATTCGGGATCCTCAGGGTCGAGCAGAATCGGGCTGTCCTCCCAAACCATCGACCAGTTGATCATATTATACTCCAGAGCCAGTGAATAAGAGGCAATCGGCTTTATTGTGGATCCGGGGTGGCGCACCGCACTGGTAGCACGATTAAAGAGACGCGCACCCGTCTTTTCGCGGTTAGAGCCGACGATGGCTTTAATTTGGCCGTTAAAGTCCAAAATAACGAAAGCCGATTCCGGGTATTCCTTGTTACGGATGGTCGGGAAGGTATCAGGATCGAGATATTTCTTCTCAAGATAATCCTGCATTTCAGCGTCGACGGTGGTATAGATTCTAAAGCCGCCGGTTCGAAGCGCTTCTTTGGCACCTGATTCAGTATAGCCGGCCTTTTCAACAAGGTCCTTGAGCACTTCTTCGTAAACTGTATCGATGAACCAGTTCTGTACCGAATCCAGTTTTTGTACATATTCGTCTTTTTTAAATACCATCTCCTGAGAGATTGCCGCTTCATATTCCTCGTCAGTCAACATTGGGGTGCCGTCTGGATGGAATTGTTCATGCATCATGCCCAGAATCATCAGCTGGCGGGTACGGTTATCCTCAGGGTTGGAAAAGGGATTCCATTTGGTTGGGTTTTGAGTTATAGCGACCAGTGACGCTGATTCCGCAGGGGTTAGATCGGAGACATTCTTGCCAAAATAAAGATTTGAGGCCGACTGCACACCGTTTTGACCGTTGCCCAGCGCAATGGTATTGAGATAAACCTCAAGAATCTGCTCTTTAGAATAATTCTTTTCGAGGTTTATGGCACGGAAAATTTCCCGCACTTTACGGCCTACGTCAAACTCATTGTCATTGGTCACGTTTTTAATGACCTGCTGCGTAATAGTAGAACCGCCGAACATATCTTGGGCAAAGGGGTTTGCATAGTTGACCACAGCAGCTACTGTGCGCTTGAGATCGATGCCGGAATGAGCCCAGAAACGCTTGTCTTCAACAGCGACCGCCGCGTCCTTAAGGCTCTGCGGAATATCGGAATAATCCACCCAGATGCGGTTTTCGTTGTTTTGCACACGTTGCAGTTCAAAATATTCCTCGCTGTTCTCTTTTTTAGCATAAAGAATAGTTGTAAAGCTCATCTTTACATTATCTAGCTCCACGCGGTCGCTGGAATCTAACGTGTTAAGAACATAAATGGTAAGTACAGACGCAACAATGCAACCCGTTATGATGCCGACCATTACAATTACGGCAAAGAATCTGCCGAAAATGCCCAGTGGATTATAGCGGGGTTTGCGCCGGCGTCGCTTTGATGGCCGGTTCTCCTGTTGTCTGGTGTTTTCTACTGACACCAAATCACTCCTTTTTCTATTGCATGGCAAAGCCAAACTGATATATTCTGCATATCATGGTGATATCTCGATCAGGATATCACCGCTTAGTATAGCATAAATAAAAGGGTTTGTGTACATGTATTTTGCCCAAAAGTCTTGTCATTGAAGCGCATACCAAGCCGAAATTAAGCCAACAATATTCCTGATAGTGGGATTCCAAATAAAAGAGGTACACTAGGTTTCTCCAATTTCTATTAAATGCACAGGAGATGATAGCTGTGAAGAAAAGAGTGAGCTGGTTTGGCGTTGCAGCTTTGACGCTGGCTATATTGGGCGGCTTCGCTTTTGGTATATGGGCTAAATTTCAGGCGCCAGATATTCCGCAGGCGGCTATGGATGTCACGTCGGGAGTTAGCGCCGAAGCAACACCGCAAAAGCCGCGATATCTGCTGTCGGGATATGAAGGTAAGCTGGCAGTATTTATGATCGGAAAAAAAGAACCTGAGCTGGTGTTTGATCGTTACCTTCATTACCTCCCCGATGTTGATCGTATGCGGCTTGAAAAGGGGATTGAGGTCTCAGACTATGCTGAGTTGCTTCAGCTTATTGAGGATTATACAAGCTGACATTTATAGAGTGGCAGAAAATAAAAAAAATATTGCATAAAATCCTCTTTGTCATAACCTGATTGTCGTTGAAAACAAATTGTAACCACTCTTTAATTTACAAAGGATGATTTTTCGCATTCAATACGGTATCATTAGACCATAAAATCATTTAATGGGGTATGGTTGATGACCTTTAAATTTGCACATAATAATATTAATGTCTGTGATTTAGATGCCAGTATTGCGTTTTATAAAAAGGCGCTTGGATTAAACGAAGTGCGTCGTAAGAGCGCAGCGGACGGCAGCTTTACACTGGCATTCCTGTCGGACGGCAGCAGTGAGCATCAGCTTGAGTTGACTTGGCTGCGCGACCATACCGACCCTTATAATCTAGGCGAAAATGAAATTCATATCGCATTTCGCACCGATGATTTTGAAGCGGCGCACGCGCTTCACAGCGAGATGGGCTGCATCTGCTACGAAAATAAGGGAATGGGTATTTATTTCATTAGCGATCCAGATGGCTATTGGCTTGAGATTTTGCCCCCGGATCGCCATTAAGAACAGAATTCTCGGTAAAAAGGTACTCTCCTAAAACCTTTTTTACCTTCATAGACGGGGGCGCTCTCCACTTAACAGCCCTCGCAGTTCGTTCAAACTCTCCTTAAATACAGAGACTCGCTTTAATAGGCGGGTCTCTGTTGTTTTCTATCGAGATTCCTAAGAAGTTATTTTTATGGAGAAGAATATAAAGACCATATTCGCTAAGCGTCACACCATTGTAAAATGGAAAATCTAACGTAAGCAGTCAAAGAACAATATTACTCGGTATGATTCGCAGTCAATGGGAATAGCCTGATTAAAGGAGGGGATACCATTGACCGACATGTTGCTTGAACGCGCCGCCGGCGCCCTATGGGGTCCGTTTACCATGATCATAATTTTGGGGCTGGGCGGATATCTGACAGTTAAGACCCGCTTTTTTTCGCTCAGAAGTATGCCGCAGGCATTTAAAAACATCATTGACGATATTGGGTTCAAACGCCAGGAAAAGCATGATGTTTCCGCTTTTATGGCGATGAGTACCGCGCTGGGGGCCACAATGGGAACCGGCAATATTGTTGGTGTGGCTACTGCTGTGGTGGCGGGTGGCCCGGGAGCTGTAGTGTGGATGCAACTGGCTGCTCTTGCCGGCATGATGATCAAATTTGCTGAAGTGGCGCTGGCCGTCAAGTATAAACGGCAGGGTGCAGGTCCAATGGGCTATTTGCACGCATTAGGCAAATTTGGCGGCATTTTGGCCGTTTTGTTTGCTTTCAGTTGCGTTGCAGCTTCACTTGGCACAGGCAACATGACACAGTCCAATTCTGCGGCACAGGCGATGGCCTATTTTTCGGTTTCACCCATGCTGTGCGCCGTCGTTCTGGGGTTGTTCACATGGATGGCAACCGGCAAAGGTGTTAGAGGCATTATGATATTGTCGGCTTGGATTGTGCCGTTCATCACAGTCGGTTACTTGGTGCTTTCGATGGCAGCGGTGTGGCAGGGCAGATCACAG
>JAEWNU010000119.1 GCA_023456995.1 Bacillota bacterium | reverse complement strand
CAAGCCCCTGGCGAACGCCGGCACTGGTTCTGCGGCGCAAATAGACAAAGGTCTCACCGATATCCACCAGCAGACGTTTATCAAGATATTGGCGCATGGTGGTGTTGATTCGGTTGATATCAGCATCATTATTTTCTGAGAGATAAACCTCCGGCAGCGTAATGCGCAATGTTGAACAGGCATCTCCAACAATATCCTCTACGTCCTGCCAGTATTCGGGCTGCGCAGTGAATTGATCGCAGGCAATGACTGAAAAGCGGTGCAGGTCGATGCCGTCGGCAGGCAAAAGGATGCTCGGCAATGAGATGCCAACCTCTGTCAATGCCTGTTTACAAATTTCCATAGAGCGTAAGCCCCTTTCTTTTTAGCGCAATAACCTCCCTGCCGTAACAACAGGGTATCGGTCTTAAAGTTCTCTCTTAGGACAGAACACGCACCCTAATTACGCCGTTAATGGAGCAAAGCCGCTTAAGACAGGCTTCGTCCGGTTTGCTGGCCAGATCCAATAGCGTATATGCCCATTCGCCGCGGCTGGAGTTGACCATATGCTCAATATTGTGTCCCGCATCAGCCAGCACAGCAGTCATCTGGCCCACCATGTTCTTAATATTGCGGTTTATCACCGCCACGCGGTAGCCGCCAGTGCGCGGCAACTCGCAATAAGGAAGATTAACGGAATTGATGATGTTGCCGTCCTCGAGATAGCTGCGTAGTTGTTGTGCCGCCATCTGGGCGCAGTTTTCTTCCGATTCGGGGGTGGAGGCACCAAGATGCGGGGTGGCGATGACGCCCTTAACGCCAAGCACCATATCGTTGGGGAAATCGGTGACATAGTGGCGCAGGTGCTCTGAGTCCAATGCCTTAATGAGCGCGATGTCATCCACCAACCCACCACGAGAAAAGTTTAGCAGCACTGAACCTGGTTTCATAGCGGCCAACTCGGCTTCTCCGATCATACCGCGGGTTTTGTCGTTAAGCGGCAGATGCAAGGTAATATAATCACAGTTCGCAAATATTTCGCAGAGATTCTTGACGTGGATAATTGATCTAGTCAGGTTCCACGCCGCCTCCACAGAAAGATAAGGGTCGTAGCCCATGACCTGCATGCCAAGTCCCTTGTCCGCAGCGTTTGCAACCATGACACCGATGGCTCCAAGACCTATAACGCCAAGTTTTTTGCCGGCTAGCTCAGGACCCACAAATTGCTTCTTGCCTTTTTCAACCAGTTTCTCAATATCTTCTGGCTTCTCACCATTGAGCTGTTCTAGCCACTGTACGCCGGAAATGACCTGTCTGCCGCATAAAAGCATGCCACAGATAACCAGTTCCTTAACCGCATTAGCGTTCGCACCCGGTGTGTTAAAAACGACAATGCCCTGTTCGGTGCAACGCTCCACCGGAATGTTGTTATAACCGGCACCCGCTCTGGCAATAGCTAACAGATCGTCTGGCAGTTCGGCCTCCTGCATATCGGCGGACCGAACCAGCACGGCGTCGTAATGACTTGCGCTATCGGAAATAGCATAATTTTCTCCACTTAGTTCCTGATAAATTACGTCTGAAATTTTATTCATGGTTTTTATAGTAAACATATTCATGTATCTCCCTAATGAGTTTAATAATGTATAAATACAAATTAATTTTGACTTAATAGTTCTAATTTACAGCGTCGAGATCGATAGCGTGTCCCCACAATATAACACCCTGCGTTGATACCACCACTGTGCCTGTAACCAGTATTACGGGCCAACAATAATATCCAGGTTGTCATTTTGGCAGTACGATACGCGCGATCCATAACAAAAATCCTCCCGTTTTTTAAAATATACAAATAGTTTTTGGGGTGATTATTGTGACATTATAACGAAAATAACCAAATAATTCAATAGATGCCTTAAATATCAGCGTTATTGACAAAGGGGATTATAAATATGACTCTTTCGTTGGAGGCAACCTTTAGCTACATTCAGATACCATAAGAACAAGTGGTAAATTTTTGTAACTTTTGGCAGTAAACTTTATGAAGCGGTTTTATAATTGACCCGCTTTAAGAATTTTTTTAAAAAACAAGTGACTTTTACTGGAACACATTGTATAATATTAAGGTATATTTTTAAAATATTTTACACCACATTTACCTTATTTATATACAAATTTTAAAGTTAGGTATTGCATTTCAATCATGCTGCCTTTTCCAATGTATATCGATATGCCCCAGGCATTTTAAGGTTATGCTTTTATAAGAGAGCGAGGCGATACTTGAATGCCCTTTTTACAGATTTTTTTCTGGGTAATGCCCTTTATTGCCACTGGTAGTTTTGGACTGCTTCTGGTAATGTTTTTGATCTCAAAGCGTGACCGGGTCATGCAATATTATACTTTTTTTCTAGCTTCTTTGTTTATCTGGTCCGGTTCAGCTGTTATGATGCGCCTTCAAATTTGGCCCGGTGTTTTATTCTGGATTCGGACCTTACACTTCGGAACACTGTTATCTTCTCTTTTCGCGTACTATCTAATGGATTATTATACTGCTTCCACCAAGCGAATTATCAATATGTTCTGGAATGCCGCTATAGCTTTTATGCTCATTACAAACGGCATGGGATTGGTGATAAGTCAGGCTTATATTATTAGACTGCCCTCTACTGATAGTCGTTCGCACTACGCTTTAACCTATGCCCTTGGGCCTATGGCTGGTTGGGTGGTTTTAATTTCATTTGCCTTGGCGGTGTGTATTTTTTATAAGGCTTTTTACTATCGCATGCAGCAGGGCGTGCAGTCCGCTCCTATCAAATGGCTCATAGTCGCGTTTGGCATAATCTATGCGGGTGCCTTTACCAATATTTTTACTGAGCTTGGACAGTACCCCTTTGATATTTTTTGCTGTACCGTATCGGCTAATCTAATATGTTTTGCTATCTTTAGAAACCGCATGGCCGAACTGAGTTTTATCGTGGCACGAGGAGCTGCCTTTTCAGCGCTTTTACTTTTGGCAGGTGCTCTTTATACCGGATTATTATGGCTGTTAAAAAGGGGGCTGGCCGTTTATCAGGCGCCCTCTTATCTGTTTGTATCCCTTTCTGCTCTTATTGCGGCAGCTCTGTTTCAACCGGTATTTATTTTTATCCGCTCGCTGGTAGAAAAGCTATTTTATAAAACAACCTTTCAGCGTCGAAAGGCCCTTCACGCTTTTACCTTCAGTAATGCAAGTAGCCTGGACCTATCAGATCTTTCGATGCAACTGCTTAAGGCAGCAGAAAAAGCAATGGCCGCTAAACACGCCTGCCTGCTATTTCCAGATTATGAAACAGGGATTTACCGCCCTTTTTCTTCTACCATGCCACTGACCACCAAGGATTTAGAAATTAGCCCGCACAGCCCGATGATACATTGGATAAAACAAAATGGTGACTGTCTAGCTATTAATTCTTTTCACTGCGCTGCCCCGTTTAGGGCACTTTGGGAAAAGGAAAGGCAGGTGCTTTGTCACTGGAATATTCAGGCTGCGGTACCCATAAAATGCCGCGGCGTATTAATTGGGCTGATTTTACTCACCTCAAAACAGGACAATGCCGCCTATACTGTAGAGGATTTCAACCTGCTCAAAGATTTTGGTACTTCGACTGCGGCCGCAATTGATAATGCCTACAATTACCGCAGTACCCAGCCGCAAGCCACTACAGACGATCTGACAGGACTTTATAATACGCGCTATCTTTATCAATATCTTCCCACAGTTGTGACGCGTAAAAGCGGCAAGCCAGTATCTGTCTTTATTATTGATATCGATTTTTTCCGGGTTTACAACGATCTTTATGGTCACTTGGAAGGGGATAAGGCCCTGCGCAGAATTGCGGCCCTGATTAAAACCACAATCGGCCAGCGCGGCATCTGCGCACGATATGGCGGTGAAGAATTTACAGTTGTGCTACCGGAGCACAACTCGGCAAGCGCTTTTGAGATTGCTGAAAAAATCCGCTCTAAGATACAGCAAATGTTTTTTGGCACTTCGCAACATGATCGGCGTTTTCTTTCAGTCAGCATCGGTTTGTGTACCTATCCGACGGCCGCGCCAAGCCAGGAAGAATTGATGATGCGCGCTGATTTAGCGCTGTTTTCTGCCAAAAACTCAGGAAAAAACAAAACCGTAATATATAGCTCAAAGCTTTCTGTAAAAGGAAATAAGAACTTCAAAGACTTTAGTGAGGTTACACCTGACGAATTAATTGCATCGCTAAATAGCGGCCAAACCGGGCCTGCATATACTGCGACGCTTTACGCACTTACTGCCGCTATCGATGCTAAGGATCGTTTTACATTTAGTCATTCACAAAATGTTGCACGCTTCGCTTCCGCGCTGGCAGCCAAACTGGGGATGGATCCGATGCATGTGTCAGTCATTTCTGAAGCCGGTCTACTGCATGATATCGGTAAAATCGGAATACCCGAACATATTTTAGCAAAGCCAGAGCCGTTGACGACGCAGGAATACGCCATTATGCGGCAACATGTGGATATGTCGATCGCTATTGTCAAGCATCTGCCCTCGCTTAATTACGTAGTGCCTGCCATTATGGGGCATCACGAGCGCTGGGACGGCAGTGGCTATCCACGCGGGTTAAAAAGCGACCAGATTCCGATTTCAGCACGTTGTTTAGCCATCGCTGACTGTTTTGACGCTATCATCTCAAAGCGGCCTTATAAAGACGCGCTGCCGGTTGAGGTAGCTCTTGAAGAAATTGAAGCCTGTGCTGGAACACATTTTGATCCCCAAATTGCCGCTACCTTTGTGGCTATGGTGCGCAATGGTGAACTCGACGTTTCGGAGAATAACAATCTGCCGCCCATTGTACTCAACGTCGGTGCAGTGTGACAAACACTCTGCTCAATGGGGAGTATTGTGCCTTTTACTTTCTAAAATCATAAAGGGAGCGCTGCGGATAATATCCTTAGCGCTCCCTTACACGTTATTCGAATTTACCTATGCTTTACCGGCGCAACCCAGAACTGCCTGCATCTTATGTGCCACTACCTCTCGCACAGCGTCTCTGGCGGGCGTGAGATACTGTCTGGGGTCAAAATGATCGGGATGTTCAGCAATATGCTTTCTAACAGCCGCGGTCATAGCCAGACGAATGTCAGAGTCGATATTAATTTTGCAAACGGCCATCTTAGCGGCCTCGCGCAGCATCTCTTCAGGGATGCCGATAGCGCCAGGCATCTGCCCGCCGTAGCGGTTGACGATCTCGACATACTCTTGCATGACCGAAGAAGCGCCGTGTAGCACAATCGGGAATCCAGGCAAACGCCGCTCCACTTCTTTGAGAATATCAAAGCGCAGCTGTGGTTTCTGTCCGGGCTTAAACTTATAAGCACCGTGGCTGGTGCCGATGGCAATGGCTAGTGAATCTACACCGGTTTTAGTCACGAACTCTTCAACCTGTGCCGGGTCTGTGTAAGAAGAATCGGCTGCTGAGACGTTTACATCGTCCTCAACACCGGCCAAGCGACCAAGCTCACCTTCAACGGTGATACCCTCGGCATGGGCATATTCCACCACTTGGCGGGTTAATTTAATATTATCCTCAAAGCTATGCTTAGACCCATCAATCATCACCGATGTGAAGCCGCCGTCGATACAGTCCTTGCAGATTTCAAAGCTGTCGCCGTGATCCAAGTGCAGCGCAATATCCAGCCCCGTGTCAGCAACAGCCGCTTCGACTAACTTCATCAGATAAATATGTTTAGCATATTTGCGCGCTCCGGCCGAAACCTGAAGGATCAACGGTGCCTTCTGTGCCATCGCAGCCTCGGTAATACCCTGAATAATTTCCATGTTGTTCACATTAAATGCGCCAATTGCATACCCACCTGCATATGCCTTTTTAAACATTTCAGTTGTGTTGACTAATGCCATAATACACCTCTCCTAACGCATATTTTTTATTTTTAAAATTCCAATCTGGGTTTTGCTATCTAAGATTTCATCGTCTAGAACCATGCGAACCGCCTCGTCAAAATCAACATGCTCGACTGAGAGAAGCTCGTCCTCGTCCAGTTGTTGCTGCGCAGGTGTTAGTCCTTGCGCATAGTACAGATAAACCGTTTCGACGTCGTAGGCCGCAGCGGGGTACACCCGCCCCAACAGTGTTAATTTTTCTGCTTTATAGCCCGTTTCTTCCTGCAATTCACGCGTCGCGCATTGTAGTGGTGTTTCGCCGGGGTCGATTTTGCCTGCGGGCAACTCTAATAGCTCCTGCCCAACAGGGTACCGATACTGCCGAACCATCAACAGTTTGCCTTCCTCATCAAATGCCACAATACCCGCGGCGCCTTGATGATCAATGACCTCGCGTACCGCCTCCCGCCCGTTTTCGAGCAGTATGCGATCGACACGCAGGCTTAAAATGCGCCCGTCATAAATTTTTTGACTACTTAGCTGTTTTTCTACCGACATGGTTCAGCCCCCCTTTGTACAACATCTATTTTACCGTTTTCTTAAATAAAAATCAATTGATCTTGGCAATCTATGACTTTTTCGTTTATAATAGAATAAAGAAGTTGAAAGAGGTGCAAACAATGCTGGATACAGCGATTATCGGCTATGGCCCGGCGGGAATTTCTGCCGCGCTTTATCTTCGCCGCGCAAACAAGACCGTCGTGCTAATCGGCAAGGACGCCGGTTCGCTTCAGAAAGCCGAAAAAATTGAAAACTATTTTGGCCTTTCCACACCGATAGCCGGTTCTGAGTTAGCTGCTATCGGTATTGAGCAGGCAAAAGCGCTTGGTGCTGATATTATCAGTGATGAGGTGCTTGATCTTTCGTGGGATGGCTCGTTTAATATAACTTGTAAAAATAGTCAGCATCAAGCTGCATCCGTTATTCTAGCGACTGGTTCAGCGAGAAAAACTCTGCCAATAGCAGGCTTGGCGGATCATGAGGGGCGCGGTGTCAGCTACTGTGCTGTGTGCGATGCATTTTTTTACCGAGGCAAGACTGTAGGCGTATTAGGTAACGGCAGTTATGCACTGCATGAAGTTAACAGCCTGCTTCCCGTAGTTGAGAAAGTACTGCTTCTGACAAATGGCGCTGCTGTCCCCGACAAGCTGCCCGAAAATGTTACTGCCATTACCGAGCCTGTTGCAGAGATTTTCGGCGAGTCCACAGTAGAAGGCGTTAAGCTCAAAAATGGTGAAGTTCAGGAATTATCCGGCATTTTTATCGCTCTGGGTAGTGCCACCGCAGGCGATTTTGCCCGTAAAATTGGCGCAGAGCTTAAGGACGGTCGCATTGTTACTGATAGTGAGATGCAAACCGCAGTGCCAGGCCTTTTTGCTGCGGGTGACTGCATCGGCGGACTGATGCAAGTGGCCACCGCAGTCTCTGAAGGAGCACAGGCCGCTATGAGCGCCTTAAAGTTTTTGCGTGAAAGGGCCAAAGGATAATGAATCCAACTGTTTTAATTACCGGTGGTTCACGCGGAATAGGGGCGCAGACAGTCAGAACTTTTTACAAAAATGGCTATAATGTCTGCTTTTGCTATCGTAATAATGAGTTTGCTGCGCGTCAACTGGTCGCATCGCTTCCCGGTGTAATGGCTATTAAGGCAGATTTGGGCGAACCACACCAGATTGACACGATGGTCCAACAGGTACTGTCTGCTTTTGGGCACGTAGATGTTCTGGTATTAAATGCAGGTGTTTCGCTACAAAAACTGTTGCCCGATACCACTTGTGAAGAATGGGATAACCTTTTTGCCATTAATCTTCGCGCTATGTTTTTGTGCTGTCGGGCGGTTTTACCTGCCATGATTGCTAAAAAGTCTGGTTCTATTATAACTGTTTCTTCGATGTGGGGCCAAACTGGCGCTTCTTGTGAAGTGGCTTATTCCGCAAGCAAGGCTGGCGTTATCGGTTTTACCAAGGCACTGGCCAAGGAATTAGGGCCTTCAAATATTCGGGTCAACTGTGTGGCACCCGGTGTGATAGACACTGATATGAATGCAGCACTTTCACAGGAAGATATTGATTGTCTGCGTGAAGAAACACCTCTAGGATGTATTGGTACAGCTGAACAAGTATCCCAAGCCATTTTTGCGCTTGCTTCGCCAAGCGCATCCTTTATTACAGGGCAGGTTCTTGGGGTTAACGGTGGTTTAGTTATGTAATATATCTATTTTATTATACCTTTTGTAAATGTCAACAAAGGGCAGCTACGGAGTATGACTCTGTAACTGCCCTATTTTCCATTAAAGGCTCCATTGCCTCGTTACATGCGTGCGAGTACCATTTTTAAGACTTATGATGCAAGCATTGCAGCGCCAATAAGTGCCCCTGAGCAAGCATAAAATACTACATAGATGATAATGCTTGCAATGGTCCACTTAATAAGTGAACTTGCTTTTTTGGGCGTAGT
>JAEWNU010000118.1 GCA_023456995.1 Bacillota bacterium | reverse complement strand
GCATTGGGCCGGTGGGATTGGCCGAAACAAACTCGACCATCACCTTTTTGCCACCGCCAAAATCGGTACGACCATAGGAATCGCCCTCAGCGCGTATTCTGGATACAACGTTGGCAAACCAGCTATCTGAGACAAAAAAGTTAATAAAACCGGGGCCCGCAACTTCTGCGCGAGCAAAGTGAGACCCCTCCAGTGCAAGGTTGTCGATAATAGCCTGCGCGATGACACGCGGGGGCTTACCAAAGCAGCGTGCGCCAGCCATAGCGGCGTTTGTAGCAAAGTCACCATGGGTTGGGTCTGCGGGCTGCTCGATCAGGAACGTGGGCAGTCCGTTTGCCGGCGCGGGCAGGTCGCCCTTCGTAATAGCCTGTTCTATCGCGTTTGAAACGAGGACGCGCAGCGCCTCGCTCGCAAGGGAAATCGGTCCTAACATAAATTACACTCTCCTGTGTTTTTGTGGCTAGCGCATTATTGCGCATTTTGTTGCCGTCCTGAGCCGCTTAAACTGCGGCAGAAATATTCGAATTCAATTAGCCTCCGGCTGTTTACACCCTTGGGGCGAAACCTTAATAATCACACGGTTTTCACTGGTCAGCGCGGTGTTGATATCCATCGCGTAAGAAAAATCCACCTCGCCGCCATCATCCGAAAGCGTTGAGCGGATGTCCCGTCCGTTAATGCCCACCATAATAGCACCGTAGCCAGTGTCGTAAGAACACTGATGACGACAGCCCTTTTCAACGACAAGCTGAGAATTGGTCAACCCTGTGCGCTGCATGGTCACGCGCCCCTGCTCAACATGAAGAGTAGTGTGGTGACCCTCAAAGCCAGTGGTTTCGGTTTCCTCATAGCTCAGCCAATAACCGTCATTTTTTTTATAAAAATCACCACAGGTTAAAAGCTCTATAACGTCCTTTTCGCCGTTGACGTTATAAATACCCTTAATGGTAATCATCGCTTCCTTTTTCAAGATAACGTCTCCTTTAAGCGCCGGATTTTTCGATGAACGCCAGCTCTATCAGACGGGTGATTACCTCGCTGTAGGTCATGCCGGAGGCAATCATCATTTTAGGGTACATGCTAATGGAAGTGAAGCCAGGCAGCGTGTTGATCTCATTGAGTAAAACCGAACCATCCTTTTTGACAAAGAAGTCGACGCGCGAAAGACCGCGGCAGTTCAAAGCGCGATAAGTCATGAGGGCCAGCTCGCGAACACGCGCAGCGCTCGTCTCAGGGATACAAGCTGGAATGAACAGCTTGGCATGATCGTTTTTATATTTGGTGTCGTAATCATAAAAACCATCTGGGCTGACAATTTCGCCAGTGGTGGGGGCGACGGGCTCAAGGTTGCCCATCACGGCACATTCCACTTCGTGCGCTGTTACCAGCTCTTCGACGATGGCGCGTCGGTCTTCGGAAAAGGCTACTTTCAATGCGGCAAAAAGTTCTTCGGCGTCGTTGGCTCGTGAACAGCCTACCGAAGAGCCGGAATTAGCGGGCTTGACAAAGCAGGGATATCCCAGTGTTTTGGCCACGCGACGCTCAGCCTCAACAAGGTCTTCCTCACGGCAGATCATCTGCCATTTGGCCATCGGTACGCCGGCCTGTTCAGCGACGATGTGGGTATAAATCTTATCGAAGCTAAGTGCTGAAGCAGTTGTGCCGCAGCCAACAAAGGGAATGCCTGAAAGCGTCATCAACCCCTGTAACGCGCCATCCTCACAGTTTTGCCCGTGTACGGCGGGGAAAATCACATCGATTTTAACGGTACGCACACCGTTGGGCTCAAAGACTAATAAACCATGTGTTTCGCGGTCGGCCGAGAGCACCGCGGGGGTGGCATTTTGCTGCCATGCATTTGTTGCCAAATCGTCTGTTTCACCGTGATAGAGCAGCCAACGCCCGTCTTTCGTGATACCGACCAGTACCGGCTCAAAGCGGCCTCGGTCGATATTGTTAATAATAGATGTTGCGCTTCGCAACGATACTTCGTGTTCGTTAGAAACACCGCCGAATAAAATTAGAACAACTGTCTTGTTCATAAATTATCACCTCATTATGGTATTCTATTCTAGCACAACCGGTGCGATTACACAATAAAAAAGCGGGTTCTGCCGGGGTTTTGGCGCCAAATATTGCAATTTTGGGCAAATGACTGTAAAAACGATAATTTACGCGTTCATTTTTTCTTTATAGATGAAAAATTTCCCGTTTTATGATACACTATTCAGTAATAAACAGATCGAATAAAAATCCTTTATTTTAAAATTCACTATTGCAAATAGAAGGTTTAATCAGCTTGATCAAGACGGAGGGGATACTATGAGAGGTATGGAAAATCGACGCAGCCAATCAAAACAGATTTGGGTGGTTTCGGTGCTCTCGCTTGTTTTAATACTGTGTGTCAGTGGATTGCTGTGGCTTGTCTGGACTGATCCAGACGGCTTACCTGTATCCGTATCTGAAGAGTTATCCTCGCAATCCGAAGCGCCGTCCAGCCGGGTCTCCTCAAGCAGCAAGGCTAAATCTTCATCCAATAGTGAGAGCAGTGCGCCCCTTCCTCCCAGTAGTATAGTTTTGAGCAATAGCCCTGTGCCGTACAGCAACCCTGTGCAGCATAGTAATGTGAGAATACCGACTGCTCCTGTTGTTCCAATTGTGCAGAACTTGACAATTAACGCCGCGATGACCCATGATGGAAATGCAACCTATTACAATGTATTTATCAATGCAGACGACGTCACTCTCAAAAACAAGCTGGTGGAGGGCGATCTCGTCATATCGGAATCGGTAGGGAACGGAGCGGTTACGCTCCAAAATGTTGTGGTCAAAGGACGCATTCTAGTCAATGGTGCGCAGACGGTAACGCTGAGAGATGTTACGGCAGTACGGATTGTCGCCCAGCGTGCAAGTGGCACCACCGACTATATTATCAGCGGAGCTTCCACTATCCACCAGCTGACGGCTAAAAACCAGCTGACCATTGACGAGGGTAGACTCTCGGGCGAATATGCAGGAATCAAAAACCTGACAACCGAACGGGGCGTGCCAGTCTGGCAACAGGTGTCGCTCTTAGAAGGCGATCTTGAGCAGATTATCACAAACGATGCCACCAACCTGATGCTGTCTGACCATAGCTCTGTAGAGAAGGTGGTTGCCAATGCCCCCACTCATATCGGCGGCAGAGGTTGGATATATAGCCTGACGGTTTGCAGCAATGACGTTTCATTTGAAAAAGAACCACGCAACGTGGAGGTTAAAGACAAATACAACCAGCCTAGTGAGCAGAACTGGGCCATTGGCCAGACCGAGATAGCGGTAAATGGCGGCGATCATTCGGGCTCCAATGTCTGGACGCTGGCAACCCCGCGCAATCTTACAATGGCAGTAGCTGCGGCGGAAGACACCGTGACGCTAGCCTTTGATAGTGTCGGCAATGCATCGGGTTATCTCATTATTTATTCAGTGACCAATGGGTCTAATGCCTTAAATATTACCAACCAGCAACTGTTGATTGATACCAACAGCTATACCATTAACAATGCACTTCTCGGGCAGGCGGATACGGTGATCACCTTTAAAGTGCGTGCTGAAAGCAGTTCAAGCCGCTATATCGCGTCTCAATATTCTGCCCCCTGCACGAAAACGGTAGTGGTGCTTGATTCGGCTCAAGGAATTGCACTCATATAGTTGAGTCGTATACTAGAGCGTTGTGGATATAGGATCACATGATGGTAGCGTTATCGCTGGTGGATTGTTTGAGAGCCTCGTCGTGTATACATAAAAGCCGCAGGATACATTAATATCCTGCGGCTTTTAATATGCACAACTCAAAGGTAGAAGAGACGGCCTATCTTACTCTTAGGTAGCATCCTTAGCTTGCGTCGGAAAAAGCTTCTGATAAATGCCCGAGGTTTTCATAGCCCTGGAGAATACAGGCAGCAAAATCAGCGCGACGATAACAGCGGTCATGCCATTTACGACTGAGGAGGTTCCTTTGATAATCAGCTTGGTTGTTACCGTTTCAATGGGGTTTCTAAGAAAATAATATTCATTAATAAAATTCTTAAAAAGATAAACGACAACATAGCCCAGACTGCCTACGACAGCACCTATAATATTTTTGGTACGGTTATTTCCGTAGCTTTTACCGCTGTGTGCAATGACGCCGACTAAAGCGCCAAG
>JAEWNU010000117.1 GCA_023456995.1 Bacillota bacterium | reverse complement strand
CCATCGATGACTATCAACGCGCAATCAACGGCACTATGAAGGCGGAACGCACCAATGCCATCGGCAAAGTGCAGCAAGGACACGACTGGTATCTGGCTCTGGTGGCTGAAAAGAATGATGCCAAACGCTTTATTGTGGGCACTATGATCAACTTGGACTTTAACATTGAAGGCTGCAATGATATTCCGGCTTCGGTTTACCGCATCCTCCCTGATGAGAATGGAAATGCGGTCGTCATCCTCAAAACGAACTATATCAATGATGCGCTTATCAATTTGCGTCAAATTGATGCCGAGGTCAGTTTCAATTCCTACACCGGCTTGCGCATTAGCAAGCAGGCGCTGCGTTATAATGGGCAAACTGAAGGCGTTTTTGTTAAAAATGGTAATTTAATTACTTTTAAACCGATAGAACGCATTTATTCCAGCGAGAATTTTGTGTTGTGCACCAGACCTTCATCCAACGAAGAAGATACCGACTATGAACCGATAAATCAATTCGATGAAGTGATTGTAAAGGGGACGGATATCTATGACGGAAAAATCGTCTAACATCAAAGAAAACGCCAAGGTATTGATGGATCGGATTCTACAGGCTGCGCAAGCTGCGAATCGCAATCCCTCGGACATTCGACTGATGGCGGTCACCAAGACCAACAGCGCACAGCGGGTAAACGAAGCTGTTGCTGCGGGCATCACGTTGCTTGGCGAAAACCGTGCGCAGGAGCTCTTAGCAAAATATGAGGAATATCACAAAGAAAACTGCGAAATTCATTTTATCGGCCATTTGCAGACCAACAAAGTTAAGTCAATTATCGACAAGGTTTCGCTTATTCAATCGGTTGACAGGTTGCCTTTAGCTGAAAAAATTGATCGCTGTGCCAAAGAGGCTGGGCGCGTTATGCCGGTACTTGTTGAGGTAAACATTGGGGAAGAAGCGACTAAATCGGGGGTCATACCCCAAATGATTCCAGATCTATTGGCTCAAATGGCCTGTTTTTCTAATATTAAAATCCAAGGACTCATGTGCATTCCGCCAAATGTGACAGATGATCTAACAAAAGAACGATATTTTGCGCAGATGTATCGCCATTTTATTGACATTAGGGCCAAAAAAATGGATAATGTCTGTATGGATATTCTATCTATGGGAATGTCATATGATTTTCCGCTTGCAATCAAGCATGGAAGCAATATTGTCCGAATAGGCCGGGATCTGTTCGGAGAAAGACTGTGAGGGATATTTTGCAATGGGTATGATGGATAAATTCCGCAGTTTTATGGGGATGCCCGATGATGACGATGATGATGACTATGATTATGAAAAAGAGAGCGACACAGATTATGCCTCTAATAAACGTGTAGCAAAGGAGGCTCCTATGGCTGAGAACCCTTATGCAAGTGAACCAGAAGTGGTAAAGCGTTCAAACAAAGTGGTCAACATTGCCGCTACCACCCAACTTTCGGTGGTGCTGGTCAAGCCTGAGCGCTTTGATGACGCATCCTCTATTGCTGATCACCTCAACGATAAGCGTACAGTGGTGCTCAATCTTGAGTCGACTAATAAAGATGTCTCACGTCGTCTTGTCGACTTTTTAAGTGGCGTTGCCTATGCCAATCGGGGGCAGATCAAGCGCGTGGCAAACAGCACCTTTATCATCACGCCCTATAACGTGGATTTTGTGGGTGATTTGCTGGATGAGCTGGAAAACAGCGGTGTTTATTTCTAAATGAACCGTCGTTTTGACTCGGTCATCGAGGAATCCGACCGTATGCTGCTTTTGCGGCTGACCGATTTATGCGATTTGGCCGATAAGCGGGGGAAACCTTGCTTCTCAGCTTTTCTCAATGAGCATGAGCAAGCACTTGCCGAACAATATGGGCTTCTAAAAACCAACGGCGTGTGCTGCTTTTTTCAGGGCGGCTTTGAAGACGCGCAGCGGCGCGTGTTTTGTGCGGTTGCACCAGACTATGCCGATCGCATTTCTCTTGACGAAACCGATTATCCTTTTACAGCTTTGACCATCCTATTTCCAAAGGGCTACACCGTTTCACACCGGGATGTGCTAGGGTCGTTGATGGCTTTGAGGATTAAACGTGAGGCAGTCGGCGACATTTTGGTCGGAGACTGCCTCGCCGTTGTGTTTTTGCTTGACACTGCGGCAAAGGTGGCCTTGTCCGAACTTGAAAAGATCGGTAATGTAGGTGTGGCATGTAGGCTTGGCAAACCGGCAGCGTTGCCTGCTGCCTTCACAACTGAGACCTGTACCGGCGTTATTAGCGCCATGCGGCTTGATGCCGTTGTCGCCATGCTCACTGGCACCAGCCGAGCAGACAGCGTCCGGTTGATTACGCAGGGCTATGTTCAAAGAAATGCGCAACTGCAGGATTCTGTGTCCAAACAGATTATAGAAGGCGACAAGCTTTCTGTGCGTGGTTTTGGAAAATTTATAATCTCAACTATTGGCAGTCCAACTAAAAAAGGTAGACTTCATATTACGTACCTGAAATATGTTTAAGGGGGATAACGCATGCTCACGCCCAAAGAAATTGCTGAAAAAACTTTTGATAAAACCTTCGGATTCGGTTACAGAATGGACGATGTCAACGCCTTTTTAGAACAGGCGGCAAAATCGATGTCGGAGATGCTTGAAATAAATTCCGATTTAGAGAAAAAGCTTGAAGTTTTGGCCGATAAGCTCACCGAATACCGCGAGGATGAAGAAAGTTTACGTACGGCGATACTCGGTTCACAAAAACTTGGTGACAGCGTCATTCGCGAGTCTAAAACCAAGGCAGAAATTATTTTACGCGATGCTACAATAAAGGCTGAGGCGATGACCAACCACGCAAAGCGGCAGATAGAGCGTGAGCAGGATAATCTGCTGAGAACCCAGCGCGAGGTCGCCAGCTTTAAAAACCGTCTGTTGGATATGTATAAACGGCACCTCGAGCTGATTAGTGCGTTGCCGGGGCAGGAAGATGAACCCGACGAGGCTCCTGCGGTTTCGGACACTCAGGCTGGTGCTCAAATAGCGCCTCCACAGTCTGAATCTTTTAACGAATATGAAAAGCCAGCATCCCCCCAAGCAGAACCCGAAGTCACTAATCCGATGGCCGATATTGATGCTGAGGAAGAAGATGATGAGACCGCCGGTTTTGGCGTGGCGCTTGAGGATGATGAACCCGAGGCCGACTCAATTGATAATGAAACCGCTTCGCCTTATACAATGCCCGATAATTCAAAATTTGGCGATATGAGATTTGGCGAGGCTTTTAAAATAAAGCGCAACAGCAATCAGCCCAAATTTAAAAAATAATGCTGTTATTCCACTAAAGTTAGACATATTTTGCGATTACCTTTCCGCTCTGCGGCGGTTCTTATTAGATGAATGCCTTCGCAAATGTTCTGCCTTTTAATGGAAGGTAACAGTATAAGCTAATTTTAAGGAGAGAGAACCCAATGGCTAATGACTACAATAGCACGATGAATCTGCCTAAAACAGACTTTTCAATGCGTGCCTCGCTTCCTCAAAAGGAACCGGAAATGATCAAAGAGTGGGACGCAAATGATCTTTACCACAAGATGATTGAGCACAATCAGGGTAAGCCTTCTTTTATTTTCCATGACGGCCCGCCTTATGCCAATGCGTCCATCCATCTTGGTACTGCGCTGAATAAGACGTTAAAGGATATTATCGTCCGCTCTAAAAACATGCTGGGTTACTGTGCGCCATACATCCCGGGCTGGGATACTCATGGTCTGCCCATTGAGTTGAAAGCATTAGCTGAACTTGGCGTTGAGAAGCCTATCACGCCGGTTGAACTGCGTCAGACCTGCCGTGCGTTTGCCAAAAAGCATGTTGAGATTCAAAAGGGCCAGTTCAAGCGACTTGGTACATTAGCTGATTACAACCATCCTTATATTACGCTGGATAACGCTTTTGAAGCCAAACAGATTGAGGTCTTTGGCGCAATGGCTAAAAAAGGCTATATCTATAAGGGCTTAAAGCCAGTTTATTGGTGCCCGGATTGCCAGACCGCGCTGGCCGAAGCAGAGATTGAATATGCCGAGGACCCCTGCACGACCGTTTATGTCAAGTTCCAGGTTACTGACGACAAGGGCGGCTTGTTCACCAAGCTTGGCGCTGATCTTTCCAAAACCTATGTAGTTATCTGGACGACTACCATCTGGACGTTGCCGGCAAACCTTGCGCTTTGCGTAGGTCCCAAATATGACTATGTGCTGGTCAAAGCCAACGATGAGTTTTACGTTATCGCCGAGGAGCTGCTGCCTCAGGTTATGAAGGCGGCCGGCATTTCAGATTATACAGTAATGGGCGGCTTTTCAGGTTCGGATTTGGAGCTTTGCGTTTGCAAGCATCCCTTTATCGATCGCGATTCGCTGGTGATCGTGGGCGATCACGTCACGCTTGAAAGCGGCACCGGTATTGTTCATACCGCACCCGGCCACGGCGTTGAGGACTTTGAGGTCTGCAAGCATTACCCACAGATTCCGATACTGGTTCCTGTGGATAACAAAGGTCGCATGACCAAGGATGCTGGCCCGTTTGCCGGTTTGACCACAAATGAAGCGAACAAGGCAATCTATGCGCACATCAAGGAGAACGGCTCGCTGTTTGCCAGTGAACACGTTATCCACCAATATCCGCACTGCTGGCGCTGCAAGCAGCCAATTCTCTTCCGCGCAACCGAGCAGTGGTTCTGCTCAGTTGAGCAGTTTAAAGATCAGGCTGTCGAAGCACTGAGAAAGGTCCATTGGATTCCCGGTTGGGGTGAGGACCGTATGGCTGGTATGGTGCAGGACCGCAGCGACTGGTGCATCTCGCGCCAGCGTACTTGGGGTGTGCCAATCCCCATTTTCTTCTGCAAGGATTGCGGTAAGGAGTATGTCACTGACGATAGCATCACAGCCGTTTCTGAGCTATTTAGAACCGAGGGTTCAGACGCTTGGTACACCAAGGACGCCGCTGACATTCTGCCCAAGGGCACGACCTGCCCACACTGTGGCGGCAAGGAATTCACTAAAGAAACCGACATCATGGATGTTTGGTTTGATTCCGGTGTAACGCATGCCGCGGTGCTTGACACCCGCGAGGGGCAAAGCTGGCCTGCCGACCTCTATCTTGAAGGTGCCGACCAGTATCGTGGCTGGTTCCAGTCGTCACTGCTGACGGCTGTGGCTTGGCGCAACGCCGCACCCTACCGTGAGATCTGTACCCATGGTTGGGTCGTGGACGGCGAAGGCAAAAAGATGTCGAAGTCTTTGGGCAATGGTATGGTACCCGAGGATATCACCGACCAGTACGGCGCAGATATTTTGCGTTTGTGGGTTGCTTCTTCCGACTATCACTCCGACATCCGCGTCTCCAAGGAGATTTTAAAGCAGCTCTCCGAGGTTTACCGCAAGATTCGTAATACCGCACGCTATATTCTGGGCAACCTCTATGACTTTGACCCGAACAAGGATATGGCTTCTGACGACAAGCTGCTTGACATTGACCGCTGGGCACTGGCAAAACTCTCAGACCTTGCAACAAAGGTACGTGAATCTTACGGCACCTATGAATTCTATATTATCTATCATGCAATCCACAATTTCTGTACGGTGGATATGTCTAATTTCTATCTGGATGTGCTTAAAGACCGCCTGTACGTTGAAGCGGCCGATTCTGATGCACGCCGTGCGGCTCAGACTGCTATTTATCGCATTCTGCGTGGCTTAACGCTGATGCTGGCACCGATCATCCCGTTCACCGCTGAAGAAATCTGGCGCTATCTGCCCAAACAAACGGGCGACAGTACTGAGTCGGTTGTGTTCCATGAGATGCCCGACGGTACCGCCGATAAGGCTTCTGATGAATTTATGGCCAAGTGGGATCGCATCCATGAGATTCGCGACAGCGCCAACAAGGTGCTGGAAATGGCCCGTGCTCAAAAGAAAATCGGCAAATCCTTGGAAGCCAAGGTTATTCTTCACGCCGAGGGCGAGCTTTACGATTTTGTTTCTTCGGTCAAGGACTTGTTGCCGATGGTGCTTATCGTCTCGCAGGTGGAAGTTGTCAACGCTGCCGGCGGCGACGCTGCTGATATTGACGGGCTTGGAATTGAGGTGGTCGGTGCGGACGGCGAGAAGTGCGAACGTTGCTGGTCCTTCTCCGATACGGTCGGTAAAGATCATGAACATTCCACGCTTTGCGCACGCTGCGCGGCTATCATCAAATAAATCTGCTTGTGCACATGGCGGCGCATCATACTCCTGTGATGCGCCGTTCTTCATACTAATTATGTACGAACACAATGTAACCGGTATCCCTTGCTTACGTACCATTTTATTAAGGGATAGGTGTCGGTAGTGATGGTCATCGCAGTTAATAACAAGCGGAAGGAACGATTCATAAATTATGTCTGCAACAATATGTTTTATACTGGTGGCTGTGTTGGTTGCATGTGATCAGCTCATTAAACTTTGGGCACTCAATAGTCTTGCGCCCATCGCCACCATGACGGTGATTCCCGGTATTTTAAGTTTTACCTATGTCGAAAACCGCGGAGCTGCCTTCGGTATTTTTACCGGCCAGCGTATGCTGCTGATAATCTTGGTAGCTGCTATTCTCTGTGCCGCAGGCTGGTTGCTAATTAGCGGAAAAATTAAAGACCCGTTGGAACGAATATGTATTACGCTGATTATATCGGGCGGATTAGGCAATTTAATTGACCGCATCCGGCACGGATTTGTAGTGGATTATATCGACATCAACGCGCTTTTCAGTTACCCGATGTTCAATCTGGCTGATTGCTGTGTTGTGGTCGGCGCTTGCTTGATGCTTATAGCGGCTTTTCGCTCAGAACGTAAGAAGACGCAAAACCTAAACAAAGATGAGGAAAAGGGGAGCGATGGCAATACAGATTCAAGTAACGGCTGAGTATGAGGGCGCCCGTCTGGACGCTTTTGTCAGTGCTGCCTCTGATCCACCACTAAGTCGCAACGCTGTCCAGTTGCTCTGTGAGCAGGGACTGGTGCTGTGTAACGGAACTGTAGCAGGCAAAAGCCTTAAAGTTAAAGTAGGCGACAGGGTGGAATACAGCGAACCGGAACCTGTAAAGCTGGATGCCTTTCCAGAAAATATTGCGATTAATATCGTTTATGAAGATGAACATCTTCTGGTTGTGGATAAGCCGCAGGGCATGGTGGTACATCCAGCTGCAGGCAATTTGAGTGGCACTCTGGTTAATGCGGTGCTATATCATTGTGAAGGTAGGCTTTCTTCGATTAACGGCATAATCCGTCCGGGGATCGTTCACCGAATTGATAAGGACACCAGCGGGTTGCTGGTTATTGCCAAGGACAATGCCACGCACGAAGGGTTATCGGCCCAGTTTGCTGAGCACAGCATTGACCGCTTTTATTTTGCAGTAGTACATGGCCGGATTAAAGAAGAGCAGGGGAGAATCGAAAAACCGATTGGGCGGCACCCAATTGATCGCAAGAAAATGTGTGTCACCGAGAAAAATTCCCGCAATGCTACCACTAATTACGAGGTGCTGGAGCGCTTTTCACAATTTTCGCTGGTGCGGTGTAAACTGGAAACAGGACGGACACACCAGATTAGGGTGCATATGGCGTCCATTGGACACCCCGTGGCGGGCGATTCGGTTTATGGGCCTGCTAAGCGTGTGCCTTTGCCTGGCCAATGCCTGCACGCCGCTGTATTGGGATTCATTCATCCAATATCCCGCGCACACCTTATGTTTGAATCACCGTTACCCCAATATTTTAAAGATTTTTTAGAAAAACTCAGAAGGAGCACGAACTGATGAAGAAATTTGACGGCTTCTGTCTGTTTTCAGATATGGATGGTACTCTGATAACTGATAAGTATGAAATTCCACAAAAGAACATAGATGCACTTAGATATTTTACTGAGAATGGTGGTCGCTTTGCTTTAGCAACCGGAAGAGGGCTGCATCCCACTACTGTTGAATTGCAGCAGATGCTGCCGGTCAATTTGCCCTGTATCATGGTAAACGGTGGTGTGGTTTATGATTTTGATAGAAAACAAAGTCTTTATACTGCCGTTCTGCCCGATGACGCAGCCCTTTCTCTAGTGGATACGCTGCTTGCCCATTACCCGCGTCACAGTATTGCCGTTTGGTGCCCCGACCACCGGGTGGAACTGGGTGTGAGTGCAGAATGGATGTTACCCAGCCCGACTGGGGAGCTGGCTTCTGTGACCGACCCGTGGTGCAAGCTGGTCGTTCATCACGAGCCCAGCGAACAGGCCGAAATGCTGGCTTTCATCGAACAACACTTGACCGGCGGTATGCAAACAACGATATCCTGTGATCGATTTATTGAAGTTATGCCCAATGGTGTTTCAAAGGGCAGTGCCATCGAGTGGTTGGTTGATCACCTAAAGCTGGATCGTAGTCGTGTGCTGACGATAGGGGACTATTATAACGATTTTGAAATGCTTTCACTCCCGGGCATCCGGTCTTTTTGCCCACAAAACGCCCCTGACGATATCAAAGCGTTGTGCGAACACACGCTCTGCCATGTAGACGATGGCGCTATAGAAGCGTTGATTACATATATCGAGACGCACTAGACACATATTAAGTAAAGGAGCGGCAGAGATGGTGGCAGAACAGCAAAAACGACAAAAGCACTGGTTTTGCTTTATTCTGGTTTACTGTCTTGGCCTGCTCCTTATTTTGATTGTCATCATGTTTTGGGAAAATCGATGCTTCGATCACGGTGTCACTACC
>JAEWNU010000116.1 GCA_023456995.1 Bacillota bacterium | reverse complement strand
TTAGAATACCCGAGTTCGTTAACAATATCGATGGAGCGCACCAACCCGAGACGTTCAGTCAAAACGAGTATCACCTCAAGGTAATCCTCGGCAGAGGCGTGTATAACCATTTGATCAGCTCCATTTCGTTTTTCTTCATTATATTAAAAAAGTTCATTATTTTCAAGTTTGTCTATGCTTTGTCATTGCTTTTTCAACTTATGTTTGAGAATTGTTTTCGCTTTTATTTTTATTTTATAGTATAATAATAAATAGATCAACATTATTTTACAGAAATGGTATTCCGCTTGCAGCATCAGGGGGAATTTTATGCGGTCACTCAGATATTATGGGCATTCTCATGCGGATTATATAGCTTGTAAAAAGTCAATCGCACTAACAAATAGAGAAACAATTGAGTACGTCATTAAGATGGCGCTCATTATTATGCCATGTCTGGTGGCCGCGTCGTTTATGCTCCCGTTTCTCGTGTGGTACCGCAAACTTTATTTTGTAACCGTGCCGCTGCTTGTCGTAATGGCCTTAGCGTTTAGGTACCTGCACTTTTTTAAAAAAAGCAGTATTCTGTGCGCTTATCTGTTGATGACAGTCTTGTATGGATTTGCTATAGCGCTGGCGATGCCGTACCGAGATCAGACGTCGTCAGTCTTTAACTTGCTGCTAGTCATTTTACCTGTCTTTTTAATTGATAATTTTTGGCGTATGTCGTTTTATACGCTTATAGTCAGTTGTATTTATTGTACCATATCATATCAAACCAAACTAACATTAATAGCATCGCACGAAATTTTTAATTGTTTGTGTTTTTACTGTATTTCGATCATGACTCATTTTTATGTCAATCGTCGAATCGTTAGCGGGATGATCAGCGATCGCAAGCGTGACGATGCACTGGTGTCTTATCAAAAGGCACAGCACGAGCTGCGTGCCCAAGTTCAGAAAGATCCGTTAACCGGACTTTATAATCGCAGTGCTTTTATCGAACTGGCTGTTTTACAGCTGAAAAAATGCCGGGAAATGGAAGGCCATCCGGCGCTGGGCATTCTGGATTTGGATCATTTTAAAGCTATCAATGATACTTTTGGTCATCAGGCAGGTGACCAGGTGATTGTCGGCGTTGCGTCGATTCTGAAGAAAACGCTGCGCGACACGGATATTGTCGGACGTTTAGGTGGTGACGAGTACATTTTTCTTCTGACCGACGTCGGTGATGAGGGGACGGCTGCTGGCATTTTAACGCGGCTGCTTGATGGTGTTACGCAATTGGGCGTAAATTTAGAAATGCCAGTTCATGCCTCGGTGGGACTGATTATTGCGCTCGACGAGCGGGATTTGTTCGACAGCCTATACTATAAGGCGGATATTGCTTTGTACAACGCCAAAAACACAGGCCGTAACCGCTTTGTGTTCTATGACTGAAAGTTGGGGCGAAATTATTACCCAAAAGCAAAAAGACCCGTTCAAATGAACGGGTCTTTTTGCTTTTAAGGGGACACATATGAACTAAAACTTTAAGAAATTATCCTAGAATCTTTCTCAAATCCTCATCAGGGGTGGTGATGGGAGCGATTTTGTAGTTCTCAACCAGTACATTAAGTACGTTTTGAGATACAAAGGCCGGAAGTGTCGGGCCGAGCAGAATGTTCTTTATTCCTAAGTGAAGCAATGTCAGCAGAATGCACACGGCCTTTTGCTCGTACCATGAGAGTACCAGCGAGAGGGGAAGATCATTGACACCGCAATCGAACGCCTCAGCGAGTGCAATGGCAACTTTAATGGCGCTATAAGCGTCGTTGCACTGACCCATATCCATCAATCTCGGCAGTCCGCCAATGGAACCGAGATCCAAGTCGTTAAATCGGTATTTTCCGCAGGCAAGTGTTAAAATAATGGTGTCCGCGGGGGATTTTTTGACAAAGTCGGTATAATAGTTTCTGCCGGGCTTTGCACCGTCGCAACCGCCAACGAGGAAGAAGTGGCGGATTGCACCGGATTTTACCGCATCGATAACTTTATCTGCAACGGACAGAACAGTGCCGTGTGCAAATCCGGTCATGAGTGTCTTGCCGCCGTTGATACCGGTAAATTCGGTGTCTTGCTGATAGCCCCCAAGCTCAAGCGCCTTTTCGATGACTGGGGTAAAATCCTTGTCTTCGCCGATGTGTACCAGCTCGGGATAGGAAACCACCTCCGTGGTGAATACCCGATCCTTATAGCTGGACTTGGGGGGCATTAAACAGTTGGTGGTGAACAGAATCGGCGCGGGAATACCTTCAAACTCTTTCTGCTGGTTCTGCCAAGCCGTACCGAAGTTACCTTTTAGATGCGCATGTTTTTTCAGCTCCGGGTATCCGTGTGCGGGCAACATTTCACCATGGGTGTAGATGTTGATACCCTTGCCTTCGGTCTGCTCCAAAAGCTGCTTAAGATCGTACAAGTCGTGGCCCGAGATGACAATGAACGGGCGTTTTTCAACCGTCATGGGGACTGCCGTTGGGGTTGGGGTACCATAAGTATCGGTGTTGGCGGCATCAAGCAGCGCCATGCACTTGAGATTAATTTCGCCAACCTTTAATACGAGGGGCAGCAGCGTCGGGACATCCCAATCCTCGCCAAGGGCGGCCATACCCTCATAGAAAAATGCGTTGACTTCCGCGTCTTCATATCCGAGAACAAGGGCGTGATAGGCATAAGCAGCCATGCCGCGCAGTCCGAACAGAATCAGCGATTTCAGCGAGCGAACATCCTCGTCGTCGTTCCAAAGGTCACGCATATCATAGTCCTGACTTTTGGCACAGGCCGAGGGACAGCTTGCGCAGGCGGGAGCATAAAGCGCCTTTTCAGTGTGAATTTTTTCGATTAACGCAGTGAGGGTCTCGTTGTTAAAATTAACGTTGGTGATTGTGGTGAACAACCCTTCAAGCATCAGCAGGTCGGTGCTGTGCGCCGGTGTAATATTGCCAACCGAACGGGCCAGTCCAACAAGTGCACCGGTCAGATCATCTTGAAGATTGGCGGTGTCTGCCTTTTTACCGCACACACCTGCGTTGCCAGTACAGCCGGTACATCCCGCTGTTTGTTCACACTGGAAGCAAAACATTTTTGTCATTATTTTTCCCCCTTAATCGTTTTTGCGGCATTTTACCACGGACAAGCCGGGCTTTTGCCCCTTTGGTGTCATTTCTTATTGCCTGAGCATTCAGTCGTTTGGCGATTGAACCGCTCTAGCTTTAGCGCTCTAATTTTGAACCTGCTTAATCCAATATTCTGCCATCGGTCGATATGGTGACCACCTGCCAAGGAATAAACTTTCCGCTGGCTTGTAAAGCGCGCTTAACCGCATTTTCAATGCCGCCGCAGCAGGGAACTTCCATACGCACTACGGTGACGCTTTTAATGTCATTGCTGCGAATGATTTCGGTGAGCTTCTCGGCATAGTCCCCTTCGTCAAGCTTGGGGCAGCCGATCAGCGTGACGCGGTTGCGTACAAAGCGGCTGTGAAAATCGCCATACGCATAGGCGGTACAATCAGCGGCAATCAGTAGGTTGGCTCCATCAAAAAATGGTGCATTGATCGCAGCTAGTTTGATCTGCACCGGCCACTGCCGCAGTTGAGAAACTATTTCTCCAGTGGGTAGTGTGGGTATGGGCTCACGGGAAATGGCGTGTGCTCTCGAGCCGGGACATCCGCCGGTGGCGCATCCGCCCGCTGCTACTTTAGAGGCTTGATTTGCCTTGACGGCTGCTTCGTCATAAGCGGCGGCTTCGCGCTCAACAAAGGTAATAGCACCGGTGGGGCAAACAGGCAGACAATCGCCGAGTCCGTCGCAGTAGTGGTCGTGCATGAGCTTAGCTTTTCCGTTAACCATGCTAATGGCATCTTCGTGGCAGGCTGCAGCACAGGCAGCGCAGCCGTTGCATTTATCCCCGTCTATGTGAATAATTTTTCTGATCATATTAAAAGCTCCTTTCGAGAACTGGTGTTTGTGATTGACTTTGTGAGATCATCATAATATAATAAATCTAACAAGTATGTTGTAAAAACAACACAGATGAGGAAATATGAAAAATTATTTGATTCAAATTAAAAAGTCGAGACTATTTGCTGGAATTGATGCACAAGAGCTTGAAGCAATGCTCGGTTGCCTTTCTGCAACGGTGCGTCATTTTAAAAAAGGCGATTATATAATTCGCAGTGGTGACAGTGTTTCTTCTGTGGGTCTTGTTATATCAGGCGGCGTGCATATCCAGCGTGAAGATTTCTGGGGCAATCGCACGATACTTTCTGAAGTATCGGAAAGCGGATTGTTTGGAGAAAGCTATGCCTGCGCACCCGGCAAACCTGCACCAATTAACGCTGTGGCGGCACAAAATAGTACCATTATGTTTTTAGACGTGAGACGGATTATTACGACATGCCCGTCGGCTTGTGCCTTTCACGCACGGCTGATTCAAAATCTTATTACGGTTCTCGCTTTTAAAAATATTATGCTGACTGATAAAATTGAGCATATTTCCCAGCGAAGTACACGGGAAAAGCTGCTGTCCTATCTCTCCGAACAGGCACAAGCGGCAGGTAGCTCGTCATTTGATATTTCATTTAACCGACAGCAACTTGCCGACTATTTGTGCGTGGATCGAAGTGCCATGTCCAATGCGCTTGGCCAGTTGCGTGACGAAGGTGTGTTGAATTTTAATAAAGCACATTTCGAACTGCTTTAATTTGCGTGATATATTTTTGAATAAATTCTTTTGGAGGCTAAGCTTCTGCCCGTTTGCGGTACAGCCCCTGAAAAGGTTTGATAGAGGCATGCAACAATCTGTATTGACTTTTTGAGTCAGAAATATGTAACAGCCAAGGATTATCTGTTAACCCGCTTGGTTTTTAATTAAAATGAAAAAAGGCCGGATGTAAACCCGACCCTTTACGCTGTATGTTATATCTGGCATAATAAAATAGACATAAAAAACAAAATGGGGTATCACAATGGAGTGTTTTGCTGATTTGGCGCAAAGACGCTATTCTGTACGCAAATTTGAAAAAAAACCAATAGAGCCCGAGTTGCTGGAAAAGGTGTTACAAGCCGCTATGCTTGCGCCTACCGCCAAAAACTATCAGTCCCAGCGTCTTATTGTTGCTACAAGCGAGGAGGCTGTCGCCCAGGTTAAGGCTTGTACACAATGTCATTTTGGCGCACCAGTCATCATTATTCTGGCATTTGACGCTGGTAAAGCTTCCGTCCGTATAACCGATGGAAAAAATTGTGGCGAACAGGATATTATGATTGCAGCGGATCACATGATGCTCCAGGCGGCGGATCTCGGCCTTGGGACGACGTTTGTGGGGCTTTATGATGAAAAGGCTCTACGTCAAGCTTTTCCGCAGCTACAAGGCTTGACTGTGGAGGGGCTGATGGTGTTAGGGTACCCTGCCGAGGATGCAAAGCCCTCAAAGCTTCACTACGAAAGCCTGCCGATGGATCAAGTGATTACGCGCGTATAATATCGTGCAGGGGTCTGGACTAATTTAATCGTTAAAGTCCCGGGTTAAAATATCGCTATTTTGCAGGAATTCATCAACCGTTTTAAAATTGAGCCGGTTTATAATTTCAATGACATAAGGGTTGTCCAACGGTGTGATATAGAGCGATTCTAGCGCATATTGGTCGACGAATGCTGTTCCTGTGTCCAAATCGATGACGCGCTTAGGACCGCCCACGCATCCGCCGATGCAACCCATCCCTTCATAAAAATTGCCCTTGATATCACCATTTAAAATGCTTGTCAGAAGCTCTTTACAGTTTTTGACACCATTGGCATAAACGGGCCTTAGTGGCCGTTCGACCTGCAAT
>JAEWNU010000115.1 GCA_023456995.1 Bacillota bacterium | reverse complement strand
GGTTTATACTGACTACGACAAGAATCGCATTATTGTGCGCTTCCCGTGGAAGGCGGATGAGACGGAGTTCAATCCTGAGCAGGCAATAGCCGAATTGGGTGCCACCGCAAATCTGACTTTCCGTGAGTTAGACCAGGTCGATTCGCTGGGTATGCCCACTGGAGACACCAAGGACAACATTGTTCTAACCGGTGCCGATGTCGAATCGGCTTCTGCAGTTTACACTCAAGATAAGAGCGGGACTCGTGTTCATATGGTGGAACTTAAGCTCAAGGAATCCGGTAAGGAGAAATTCTCCGCCGCGACCAAAAAGCTGATTGGCAACCCGATTTCTATCTGGATGGACAACACCCGCATCTCTGCGCCTGTAGTCCGCGACCAGATTACCGACGGCGTCGCCACCATTTCGGGCAATTTCGACGCCAAGAGCGCGATGGATCTTGCCAACAAGATCAACGGTGGTGCGCTGCCCTTTGCGCTGACTACCGAGAACTACAACACCATTTCGCCTACACTGGGTCTTGGTGCTAAGGATGCTATGCTGATGGCTGGCACGATTGCGTTTATCATTGTCGGCCTGATTATGCTGACGTTCTACCGTCTGCCGGGCTTTGTCGCCATGATTGCGCTGCTTGGACAAGTTATCCTGATGGTTGCATCCATCACTGGATTTTTCTCGGTATTCCCGTCGTTTACGCTGACACTGCCCGGTATCGCCGGTATCATTCTGGCTATCGGTTTTGGCGTTGACGCCAACATCATCACCGCGGAGCGCATCAAAGAAGAGCTTGCTAACGGTCGTTCTATTGACGCAGCAGTTGACGCTGGCTTTAAGCGCGCTTTTTCGGCTATCCTCGACGGCAACGTGACGGTCATCATTGTTTCAATCATTCTGATGGGTGCCTTTGGACCGCCGGACAGTCTGTTTGCCCGTATGCTTTCTCCGGTGTTTTTCATGTTCGGCGTTTCAGCTTCGGGCCCAATTTACTCGTTTGGCTACACGCTGCTCGTGGGTGTTATCCTGAATTTGTTTATGGGCGTGTTCGTCTCCAAGCTTCTGCTTAAGTCGGTCTCACGCTTCAGCGCTTTACGTAATCCCGCGCTGTACGGAGGTAAGAACTGATGAAAAAGTGGAATATTAATTTTTACGGAAATCGTAAAATTTATTTTGGGCTGTCTATTGCGTTGATTATCTTAATGCTGGTTGGCTCTGTGATGTTTGGCGTTGACCTTGACATTCAGTTTAAGGGTGGCGCACTGATCACCTATTCTTATACTGGCGATATTGATCAGGCTGGTTTTCAGCAGTCGATCGAAACAGTACTGGGTCAAAAAGTTTCGCTTCAGAAATTGACCGATATTGCAACGGGCACACAGAATCTAGTTGTATCGTTGCCGACCAGTGAAGGGCTCAATGCAGACAAGCAGGCTGAGCTGGCAACTGCCCTCGATGAGAAATACAAGGACAACAACCTGTCCACCGCCTCTATTAGTGTTGTAAACCCCACCATTGGTAAGGAATTCCTTATCAAGAGCCTTACCGCAGTGGCCTTTGCGTCACTCCTAATGGTGGTTTATATCAGCTTACGTTTTAAGAAGATCGGCGGCTGGTCAGCGGGCATTACAGCGGTTATCGCGTTGATACATGACTTGTTGATGGTGTTCGCAGTGTTTGTGCTGTTCCGAATTTCGATTAACGCAAACTTTATTGCAATATGCCTGACCATTTTAGGCTATTCGCTCAACGACACGATCGTCATCTATGACCGCGTTCGTGAGAACAAGCGCATTTATGGCGATGCGATGCCGATTGAAGATATGATGAACCTGAGCCTGAACCAGTCGTTCACCCGTTCTTTGATGACCAGTATCACCACGGCCAGCGCCATGGTTGTTGTTTCGGTCATTGCAAAAATGTATAACGTTACTTCCATTCTTTCGTTTTCCTTCCCCATGATCATCGGTATGGTGTCCGGCTGCTATTCTTCGCTGTGCATCGCAACCATGCTTTGGGTGATCTGGCAGAAGAAAAAAATTGCTTAGCGCTTTTATCAATCCATAAAAACTGCCCTAATATGGTTTAGGTCGATTTTTGTGAAAAAAAGAAAAATCGGCAGGGCTGCGTTGAAATTAGTCGCAGCTCTGCCGATTTGTCATTAGCAATCCCAATCCTGAGAGCATAAGCTAACATGAAAAGTTTTATGTTCGGAGGGATGATTTTGACTTGGTTTGCTTCGCTGCACCCGGTATATCAGGGACTTTTGGCCACACTATTTACATACGGCGTTACCGCGCTTGGAGCGTCTCTGGTTTTCTTTTTTAAGTCGGTTAATCAGAAAGTGCTAGATATGATGATGGGCTTTGCTGCCGGCGTCATGATTGCAGCTTCGTTCTGGTCGTTATTGTCACCGGCTATTGAGCTGGCGATTGAGCTGGGCCGAAATGCCTGGCTGACGGCGGCAATCGGCTTTGCCGGGGGCGGCGTATTCGTCATTTTGTCGGACGTATTTTTGTCCAGAGCGCGTTTTGCCAATCACGACGGTGGCAAGGTGCGGCGTTCCATTCTAATTGCCTCGGCGGTAACACTGCACAATATACCCGAAGGGCTGGCGGTCGGCGTGGCGTTTGGCAGTGTAGCGCTGGGAATTGAGGGAACCTCTCTGTTCACCGCTATGATGCTGGCGCTGGGCATTGGGCTGCAGAACTTTCCTGAGGGAACCTGTGTGGCGATGCCGTTGCGCCGTGACGGTACTTCTAGACTGAAAAGCTTTATGGTGGGGCAGGCATCCGGCCTTGTGGAGCCTGTGGCGGGTGTCTTCGGCGTACTTTTTGCCCTTGCCATGCGTTCGGCGCTGCCTATTACGTTGGCCTTTTCAGCTGGCGCTATGATATCGGTGGTATGCTCCGAACTGATTCCTGAGTCGTTTAAAGATAACAAACGCGTTGCGACTATCGGCGTACTGCTGGGCTTCATTGTCATGATGGTGCTCGATGTGGCGCTGGGATGATTCACTAAAGACGTTTACAGCTTTGCGCATACGGATATTTGAAAGGGAGAATGACTATGAAAACAGGGGCGTCAACATCCTGCCTGTTTCCCATGCTGACCGAAGAAGCGCTTACGGTGCTGACCGGCATGGGCATTCAAACGGTGGAGGTGTTTCTAAATTCTCCCTCGGAAAAAACGCCGGAATATGCCAGCCGACTTAACCAAATTGCTGGGGCGACGGGGACACAGATTATTTCGGTACACCCGTACTCCTCGGAGGCGGAAGGCGTCAGCTTTTTTAGCAGCTACGTCCGACGTTTTGACGATGAAGCAGAGGAGTACCGCCGATATTTTGAATTTTGCAATCGCGTTGGCGCGGGGATATTGGTCTTTCACGGCGCGCGCAACTTCATGCCGCTGGAGCCGGCATTTTATTTTGAACGCTTTGCCCGGCTACGCGATATTGCCCGTAGCTTTGGGGTACGCCTCTGTCAGGAAAATGTGGCGCGCTGTCACAGCGGTTCTCCCCAATTTATCAAAAGCATGGTGCGCGCCATACCGGATGTTGATTTTGTACTGGATGTTAAGCAGGCAGTCAGAGCCGGGGTGACACCCTTTGAAATGCTCGACGTGATGGGTGCCCGACTAGCACACCTGCATTTAAGCGACCACCGCGGCGGCTGCGACTGTCTGGCACTGGGTGAGGGCGAATTCGACCTTGCCGGGCTGGCGCAGCGCCTTAAAACAATGACCTACGATGGTGCGGTGCTGCTTGAGTTGTATAGCTGGAACTTCTCACGTCAAGATCAGCTTGCTGAGGGTGTTAGGTTGTTTGAAAGCTTGCTATAGATAAAATGTTAAAGCGCAGAACGGTGTTTGGTGGAAATCTCCAAAATTAGCAGCGCTTAAGATAGCTCTCGCCAAAGTCTACGACACAAAGTGTTACCCAATGGCAAAAAAATCGGCCTGTGCTGTCAAACGGCGGCGGCCGACGAGGAATTCAGTGTGCCAATGTCGAATGGATATAATTTCCAAATTGCGGTTTTTAGGGTAGAATAGAAAAAACCGCAAGGAGGACTAAATTATGACGCCACTGGAGCTGTTTCTGGTAAAAAATCTGCCGCTGACCTATCACGTTACTTTTACTGTTGTGCGCAACGAGAAAGGTGCGTCAATTGTGGGTGGGCTGGCCGCGTGTGACGCCTGTGATCAAGTGGTTGCGGTGGTGTGTGACCTTGATTGCGACCACCGTGAACTTGAAGCCTTGGCGTTGCGCTTTAATTTTGAGCAGCCACCGCTAGAAGCACTTGAAGAAAAAATAGCGCAGTCGCTGGGCACAACTGGTGCGGGGCGAAAGGTTATCTTTGCGTGAGCGTTGCATTTTGGCGCTGACATGGTATACTTTAGATTATCAATTATCATGGCCGTGGGTACCAAAGGCACCACATGACCATTGCTGTCTCTACCAAGGGGATTAGCATAAAATGCGCCATAAATTTATGATGCTGACGGCGCTGTCGCGTTAAGGAGGTTCATTCGATGAAGTGCCCGTTTTGTTCCTACACCGAAAGTAAGGTTATCGATTCCCGCCCAGCAGACGATGGGGAACGAATTCGCCGCCGACGCGAATGCCTCTCTTGCCAGAAGCGTTTTACCACCTATGAAGCGGTGGAAACGTTTCCAATCATGGTGATCAAAAAAGACGGCTCAATGGAGCCCTTTTATCGCGATAAGTTACTAAACAGCATGCTGCGCGCCTGCGAAAAGCGGCAGGTATCGCTCAGACAGATTGAGAAGGCTGTTGATGAAATTGAGGCCATGTTGCAAAACGCCATGGAACCTGAAATTCTTACCGCTCGCATCGGCGAATTAGCGATGCAAAAGCTTAAGGATATTGATGAAGCTGCCTACGTGCGGTTTGCGTCAGTTTACCGCCAGTTTAAGGATATTGGTTCATTCATGGATGAACTCAAGCTGTTGCTGGAAAAAAAGTAAAGAGACCCTTCGTGCTTTATCACCGAATGGTCTCGTAGCCTGAATCTACATAAATGAAAAACGTCCGCAAGGCATGATGTGTCTCGCGGGCGTTTTAGTTTTTGTGATTTTAGCGTAGGAAGCAAATGGCAGGGAAGTGTATTATAAATATTTAGGAATTTAAAACAGATTTTTTGGGTGTATTGCTTGCGTTTCCCAAAGCTGATCAATACGGGAATATAGCTCTGAAAGCTCTTCAAATAGATCGTCGGTTTCCTTTTTCTCAAGCCAGGCCTTTGAACGGTCTAATACGCTTTCAAAAGGGTCACAATAATTACTGCCCGCAAGGGCGTGGAAGAGGTATTTTTCATCTTCCCAATGGCTTATAAGGTGTTTCATCGCTGCATCAGCATCAGATTGATCACCGGCTGAGACGGCATCCCTGATCTTATTGATTTCATCTTTTATTGCCACTGTATTTTTATCGATATGTCTGACTAAAAACAGACAGGTAGTGAAGATAGTTATCAGGAAAACGATGGCAATGTAGAAACGCTTCATTGCTTTTTCTCCTTTTTGATCAAAATATATTGTGCTGAGCGGTCGCAGCTCATCGCAAAAATATCTTTTTCAGATAACTCTTTTTCTTTGAGCACTTTGCTTAACCACGCCTTATCAAGGTTGCAGTAGTTGAGGGCTTGTGCATCAATTTCGCCGTCATTGATGACAATAACCGGAGGCGCTTCGCATCCGGGCATAGGAATAAAAAGCGCTTCATTTGTAACTGGCCGGTTTTTAAATTTTGGGTAGACCGAAAGGCTACCATTTGTTTCTACAATTGCGAACAGCACTTCATCTATATCAAAAGTGCCGTTGCCGCGCAGCAGCTCTGTCAGATCGTCCAGGGACCAGCGCAGATCTAAGAGCTCCTTCTGGTCGACTTTGCCGTCACGAATGACACAGCGCGGATGCCCCAGTACAACGCCGCGCAGCTTTCGCGATTTTAAAATCGCTACTGAAAGCAGTATCTCGAGACAAGCCAGCAGCACGATAGACAAAAAACCGTTTATCATAGGCGAGCCAATATTTTCGATTGGAATAGCGGCAATATTTGAAATCATAATGGTGGTTGCCAATTCTGAGGGTTGTAGCTCACCCAACTGACGTTTTCCCATAAAACGCAGTACAATAGACACCGTCAGAAAAAGGACAAAGGTTCGCCAAAGTGATATAAACATAAAAAAACGCCTCATTCAAAGTTTTATTATTAAATATAGTTTGTGTTTTTTGTACATAATAAAAACGTCTGAAACGATGCAAAGCGTGCCAAATAATGGCGTTTTTATTACTACATCAGCATTGACGCCAAAAGTGGCGAGTATGGGGCAGGATTGACTGGAAACAAACACAGTCGTTGCCTTGGCGTCAACTTTTTGCCGCTGTTAATCGCACCGTTGCCTGACATTATATAAGGGAGAACAAAAATCATTGTTCTCAAAAAGCACAGGCAAAGGAGGTGTACGGTGTGATGAAGAGGATTTTTAAAGTATCGGCAATTATCATGTCTGTTGCCATGCTTGGTTTGTTGGCAGTTTTGCTCTGTTTGCAGATTATGTTACCCGACCGCTATTATGTGGCACAAGGTGAGCGTTTTTCGCTTAACGGCGGTTGGATGGGCATAAAAAGCAGCAGCTGGGTAGATGAAATGCCCTCCGAGCTGGTATCTCGCGCTGGAAATGAATATTCAATGCGGCTTTCACTGCCGGGCGGTGCCGTTATTAAAACGGTTAACGTTAAAGTTGTTGAAAGAGACATGGTGATTCCCGCCGGAACGCCATTCGGCATTAAAATGTTTACTGACGGCGTTATGGTGGTGGGTTTGAGTGATCTTGACCTTCAAGGCAAGGCAATCAATCCTGCAAAAAATGCGGGTATCCGCACCGGCGATATTATTCTTTCCATCGACGGCAAAAAAATTTATTATAACGAAGATGTCGGAAAGATTGTCGGTCAAAGCAATGGGCGCGAGATGCAGGTAACGCTGCGGCGGGACGGGAATATTAAAAAAGTTTCCCTGACGCCGATTCAATCGCCCTCTGATGAGAGCTATCGCGCTGGAATGTGGGTGCGCGACAGCTCAGCCGGCATCGGTACAATGACCTATTTTGATCCTCAGGAAGGCATTTTTGCAGGCCTTGGGCATGCGATCTGTGATGTGGATACTGGCGCCATCATGCCGCTGTCAAGCGGTGAAGCGGTTGAAGTGACTATCACGGGCGTTAATCGTGGCTCAAGCGGGTTCCCTGGGGAACTGCGCGGCGTTTTTGGCAACAACAAGGTGATTGGCAGTTTAATTAAGAACAATGAGACAGGCATATTTGGTCAATGCAGCATGCCGCCTGTGCAGTGTGAGCCTGTTCCTTTGGCGACACGGGGTGAGGTTCATACGGGTGCTGCAACCATATATACCACAGTTGAAGGCAAGCAACCCCAGGCCTATGATATCCAGATTGAGCGTATCGCTACAACCGATACAAACCCGACAAAAAATATGGTGGTTAAGGTTACGGATCCTCGATTACTGCAAGTGACGGGCGGTATTGTACAGGGCATGAGTGGCTCACCGATTATTCAGGATGGAAAATTGGTTGGTGCCGTTACGCATGTGTTTGTCAATGACCCTGCGCGAGGCTATGGCATTTTTGCTGAAAATATGCGTAATTCTTACGAGAGCAAAGCAAACGGTGAAAAAATGGCTTCTTAATGGCACACTTTTAAAGTATTTAAAGTGACACTAAATCTTGGGCTTATTGATTTCTTTTACGATGAATAACGAGCAAATGAACAAGAGCGGCTCTCCCGTGGTTGGGAGAGCCGCTCTTGTTTTGGATTAAGAAGTGAATCGAAGTTTTCAAAATTTTAATTTGCCCGCCTGTTCGGCAGACAGTCTGCATAAAATGACCCGGGCGGTCCAATATGCAACATCAATGCGCTTGAGCCTTGTCCCTTAATAAAAAACAGTTTCCAAATCTAATTGGAAATTTCTTTTCGGCGAAATATTCTGAAGCAAATAGATAGGGACTAGAAGTCGGAATTAATAACCCAAAGACCATCAAGCGACAATTAAAATGATAGCACCAATCTCGAATGAAAGAAACGAACGATTTTTCACATAATACAAATTATTTAACAAAAACAGATAAAAATGTTAGAAAACTGGTTTAATTTCAATATTTGTTTACTTGATATTGAGTTGTTGGATGATATAAAAATGATATAACTCAAATCTTGACGCGGCTTCTTAATGAAAGTGATGTAAAATACTACTCTAAAACGAAACTGCTCGGGGTATATGGTATTCTGTTAAAAATGGAAAAAAATAGAATATATTTAACGAAAAGGGTTGCAATCGATGGCATAATATGGTAATCTATGGGAGTCAAGCAGCGCAACCAATATTATAACAGGAGGTAAGTGACCCATGGCTGAAAAAATGAAGGTACTCATCGCAGACGATAATAAGGAATTTTGCGCACAGGCTGCAGCACTTTTGCACACCTATGGTTATGAAACTGTCTTTGTGGCTAAAGATGGCATTAAGGTGACGCAAGCTATTCTTGACCAGCGTCCCAATGTGGTGCTAATCGATGTGTTTATGCCACGTTTGGATGCGATTGGTGTGATGAAGGCTGTGCGGGAGGACGAGCAGGCTTATAAGCCGCTGTTTATGATGATGTCCACCTTTGACAACGGCATTTTAGAAAGAGAACTACTGGCTGCGGGTGCTGCGTACTATTTCTTGCGCCCGTTCGATGTCAATATGATGGTGGAGCGTGTAGTACAGCTTTCGGGCTCCAAGCGGCCGGATAATGTCTCGCGAATTACCGATGCCAGGCGGTCTCCCAGTCTTGAGGTTACCGTTACCGACATCATTCACCAGATCGGCGTTCCTGCCCACATCAAAGGCTATCATTATCTGCGCGAGGCGATCATGATGTCAGTTAACGACCCCGAAATTATCAATTCGGTGACCAAACAACTTTATCCTGCGGTGGCCAAGCGTTTTTCTACAACCTCCTCACGCGTAGAACGTGCTATCCGCCACGCTATCGAAGTGGCTTGGGATCGCGGTGATGTCGACGTACTTACCTCCTATTTTGGCTACACCATTCATAATACTAAGGGCAAGCCGACAAATAGTGAGTTTATTGCGATGATTAGCGACAAGTTGCGTCTGAAGCTCCGCCAGGAGGCTAGGTAACGCTATCCCCCATCTTATATTGTGCATATGGGCTTCGTCTTCCTAACGGCAGGATGGCGAAGCCCTTTGATTTGTGGTAAAATAACCACATAGCAACCGGTTTTATCAAATATGTCCAACGGCTCGCCTTAAAGGCATGCTACTTTTTGATGGACAATTATGACCAAGAGCCACTACATACTTGACAGTTTCGGTATCACATAAAAGAGGGGGATGGCATGCTTCATATCATAGCCGGTGTTGCCCAAAGCGGCAAAACGACGCTGATTAAGCAGCAGATCAAGGCCAGAGTTGAATCGGGCGGGCGCGCGGTGCTAATTGTTCCCGAACAGGCATCTTTTAATAATGAGCGCGCGCTGCAACAGCTCCTGGGCCAAAGCGCTGGCAAAGCGGAGGTGCTCAGCTTCTCGCGTCTGGCCGAACGGCTGCTGCGTCAGTTGGGCGGACGCGACCGCCAACCGGTTACACCTGCCGCACAGGTGTTTTTTATGAGTGTCGCGCTCGACGAACTTGCCGATCTTCTGACCGTATATGGTCGCCATTACCGCAGCCGCGGCTTTATTGAACAGACGCTTTCTGTGGTGGAAGAATGTAAAAATGCCGGGCTTTCTCCTGAACGGCTTGCCACCTTTTCGCAGGCGATGCCTACGGGTTCGCTGCGTGAAAAAGTAGGGGAGCTTTCTCTGATATTTGACGCTTATGAGGCTATTTTGCACCGTGGCTGCTTGTCACCGCAGGATGTCTTGGATCTCGCCGCTGAGCGGCTGGCAGGTAGTGCGGCTTTAAAGGATGCCGACATTTTCATAGACGATTTTGGGGGATTTACAGCCCCGGAATTATCGCTGATTTCAGCGCTGCTGTCTCAGGCGCGGCAGGTGACCGTCGCGTTGTGCTGTGATGCACCTCGTACTACGCAGCCCGCTTTT
>JAEWNU010000114.1 GCA_023456995.1 Bacillota bacterium | reverse complement strand
TTGATACGCTGGCCATCGTCTTGATTCTGATTGCTACCTCCAGCGTATTTGGTTATTGCCTGACAACTCTTCATGTCCCGGAGATGGCGGCAAAAGCAATCACCAGCGTCACCGACAATCCTATCATCTTGGCCCTGCTTATCAATCTGATCCTGCTGGTTTTGGGTTGCATCATGGATATGGCCCCCATTATTTTGATTGCGACACCTATTTTACTGCCACTGGCAGTTAAAATTGGCATCAACCCCATACAGTTTGGCATTATGATGGTCTTAAACTGCGGCATCGGCCTGCTGACTCCACCCGTTGGTGCGGTACTCTTTATTGGTTCGGCCGTTTCAAAAGTTCCAATGGAACGAGTTGTCAAGGCGACACTACCCTTTTATGTGTGTATGATTATCACCCTGCTGTTGGTCACCTTTATTCCATCCATCAGCATGCTTCTGCCCAACCTGTTTAAGTGATTCAAAGGAGAAAAATTATGAAGATGACATTTCGCTGGTTTGGGTCTAAAAGTGACCGCATCACCTTAAGCCAGATCAAACAGATTCCCGGCACATCCGGACTGATGGGCTTGCTAGACTATAAGGCTGCTGGTGAGGTCTGGACCGAAGAAGAAATCAAGGCTTACATTGACGAGGTGCATGCTGCCGGTCTTGAGTGTGAAGTCATTGAAAGCGTCAATATTCACGAAGATATCAAGATGGGGTTGCCGACCCGCGACAAGTATATTGAAAATTATTGCATCACCATTCGAAATCTGGCCAAATACGGCGTAAAGGTTATCGTCTATAACTTTATGCCCGTTTTTGACTGGCTACGCACCGACCTTGCGCACCCGATTGAAGAGGATGGTTCCAACAGCTTGTACTTTGATGAGCGCGAGCTGGGCAATATGACGCCGCTTGAGATTGTGCGCCGTACCGCTGCCAACAGCAATGGATTTACGCTGCCCGGTTGGGAGCCCGAACGTCTGGCGGAGCTTGAAACAACGCTCAAGCGTTACGAGGGTATCACGAAGGATATGCTGCGGGAGAACTACAAGTATTTTCTGGACGGTATCATTCCTACCTGCGAAGCGTGCGGCGTTGTAATGGCCTGCCACCCGGACGACCCAGCCTGGCCGATTTTCGGGCTGCCCCGAATTGCTCACAGTCAGGCGGATTTTGACAAGATTGTTGCGCTGCATGATTCCTCCTGCAACACGGTGTGCCTGTGTACTGGCTCACTCGGCTCCAACCCTGAAAACGATATTCCAGCCGTCATTCGCCATTTTGGCGAGATGAGACGCATAGGCTGCATGCATGTGCGCAACGTCAAATATCTGGGGCATCATCACTTCCGTGAGGCCAGCCACCTGTCCTCAGACGGTGATTTGGATATGTTTGAAATCATGAAAGCCATTTATGATACCTGCCCCAATACCTATGTGCGTCCTGATCACGGCCGCATGATCTGGGATGAAACCGGTCGGCCTGGCTATGGCTTGTATGACCGCGCGCTTGGCATTACTTATCTGAACGGCCTGTGGGAGGCCATTGATAAGATGTCAAAGAAGTGAGGAGGGAACAGCATGAAGCTTAGTTACGAGGGGATACAAGACCGTGCTCCGTGGGAAGCGGCCGGCGTAGCGCTGCCAAACTTTGATTGGCGAGAAATGGTCAAGAGTACCGAAAGAGAGCCAGTTTGGGTGCATTTTGGCGCTGGGAATATTTTTCGAGGCTTTATCGCCAGACTGCAACAATCGCTGCTAGAGCAGGGCTACAGTAAAACAGGCATCATCGCAGCAGATACCTTTGACTATGATATTATTGATAAGATTTATGATCCCTTTGACGCTATGACCCTGATGGTGAGCTTAAAACCGGACGGCAGCATGGAAAAAAGTGTGGTTGCATCCATCACAAAGGGCCTGCGTGCAGGAACCGCTTATCCCAAGGATATGGTGCAGCTTAAGAGTGCATTTATAGCACCTTCGCTTCAGATGGTCAGTTTCACCATCACTGAAAAGGGCTATGCCTTGTGCAACCTTCAAGGCGAATTTTTCCCCTTTGTTGAAGCGGACTTTAGAAACGGGCCTGAAAACTGCACGCACGCCATGAGCATGGTGACCGCCCTGTTGCTGGAGCGCTATAAGGCGGGGGCAAAGCCTTTGGCTGTGGTCAGCATGGACAACTGCTCACACAACGGCGAAAAGCTGCGCAACAGTGTGCTGACAGTAGCCCACAAGTGGCACGGAAACGGTTTTGTGGACGATGGCTTTTTATCCTGGATTCTGGACGAAGGCAAGGTGTCCTTCCCCTGGACAATGATCGACAAAATTACGCCCCGACCTGCCAGCGTAGTGCAAGAGGCGCTTGCCAAGGCTGGAATAGAAAATATGGCGCCCATTGTCACCGCGAAAAATACCTTTATTGCGCCGTTTGTCAACGCTGAGGTGCCACAGTACCTTGTAGTGGAGGATAACTTCCCCAACGGGCGTCCACCGCTGGAAAAGGCCGGAGTCTATATGACAGACCGTCAGACAGTCAATGATACTGAGCGCATGAAGGTGACGACCTGTTTAAATCCCCTGCACACTGCACTGGCCGTTTACGGATGCCTGCTGAAGTATGACAGCATCGCGGCCGAAATGAAAGATCCTGAGCTCAAAGCGCTCGTGGAGCGTATCGGATACGACGAGGGTATGCCCGTTGTCGTCGATCCCGGCATTCTTTCACCAGAGGCGTTTATACGGGAGGTAGTCGAACAGCGTCTGCCCAACCCATTTATTCCAGATACACCACAGCGCATTGCGACCGATACAAGCCAGAAGGTTTCAATCCGATTTGGCGAGACCATCAAGGCATATGTGCAGAGGCCTGAGTTGGACGTTAAAAGCCTGACGTTTATTCCGCTGGCTATTGCGGGCTGGCTTCGTTACCTGCTGTCGGTGGATGATGAGGGTGCACCAATGGTCTGTAGCAGCGACCCGATGCTCACCCAGCTTCAGGCACAGCTTGAGGGGGTCACGTTAGGCGACCCCGACAGCCTTAAAAGCAAGCTGAACAGCATTCTTTCAAACCCTGTTATCTTTGGCTCCGATCTCGTGTCGTTAGGTCTGGGTGAGAAAATTGAAAAGATGCTACGCGATCTGTTGGAAGGGCCGGGTGCCGTAAGAAAAACATTAAAAAAATATTTGTAAACTAGTATACTAGGCCTTGACGTGGTACATTGAATCTTGTAAACTGGCAACATGAACTATGGGAGGCGAAAAAACATTGTATTTAACCAAGCGTCTTCCACGTGAGACCGGACGAGATTATGCGTTACGCACGCTCAAAGAAAACATTATTCGTTTGGAACTTGAGCCTGGATGTATGGTTAGCGAAAATGAATTGGCAGCTGAGATGGGCCTTTCTCGAACGCCGGTGCGTGAAGCGCTGATTGAACTCTCTAAAGTCAAAATTGTGGAGATATACCCTCAAAAGGGCAGCGTGGTATCGCTGATTGATTACAGCCTTGTCGAAGAATCTCAGTTTATGCGCAGGGTGCTTGAATGTGCCGTGGTGGAGCTTGACTGCGCCAAGGCTACCCCCGAAGACCTGAGCAGGCTGCGTGAAAATGTGCGACTGCAAGCGTTTTATATCAGTGGTAGTGACCCGGACAGTATGCTTTTGGAATTGGATGATCAATTTCATAAACTGCTTTTTGACATTGCACAGAAGCCGCAGGTTTTTACGCTGATGCGCAATATTGCCATTCATTTCGACCGTGTACGCAATATTACACTGCCGGATGTAATGCCGTCTAAGGTGGTTCAGGCACATGGGAACATTGTTGAAGCTATTGCGAACCGAGACCCCGTAGCGGCCCGCCTGGAAATGGAGCAGCACCTTAATCAGTACCGGGCAGTGGAAAAATCGGTACGTGAGCGATTTCCGAATTATTTTAAATAAAGTATTCAGTTAGAACTAGGCTGTAAAAAAATTGGCGCGCATGACTTTTGAATCATGCGCGCCATTTAAGCAAACGTTAATTCTATTATCCGGGTCTAAGGAGGATCGATATATGCCTGTGACTGAAAAAGGACAGCGTTGGGTTACCTATGAAGAAACGTTACCACAAGCGGCCGCACCCGGTGTGGAAAAGCGTATTCTGGCCTACACCGATAGCCTGATGTGTGTAGAAAACCGTTTCGAAGAAGGGGCGGTGGGCAGCTTACATAGCCACCCCCATACACAAATTACTTATATTGTGGAGGGCGAGTTCGCCTTTACAATCGATGGAGAGACCCGCGTGGTGAAAAAGGGCGATACGCTGTTAAAAGAGCATGGGGTTGAGCACGGCTGCACCTGCCTTAAAAAAGGAGTGCTGCTTGATATTTTTACCCCTATGCGCGAAGATTTTGTGAGATGAATTCAAGGTAAAGAAATTGGGTGGCCTATGCGACCGCCGAAGATGAAAGGGGTAACTTAAATGGATATTCGCTATTCTGCCAACCAAAGGGATGTCAAGCGTTACACGACCGAGGAACTGCGCAACGAGTTCTTGATTGAGAATCTTTATGTACCCGATCAGGTGACGGCGGTTTACAGCCATGTTGACCGCATGGTTACATTGGGATGTATGCCGGTGAAAGAGTCGGTTTCAATCGATAAAGGCATTGATGTTTGGGGGTGCTTTGGTACCCGCTATTTTTTGGAACGCCGCGAAATTGGTATGTTTAACATCGGTGGCGCGGGCAAGGTAGCCGTGGACGGCAAAATATATGAGATGGGCTATAAGGATTGCCTCTACATCACCCGCGGTGCTAAGGAAGTACTGTTTTCTAGCGACAGTACCCACACGCCCGCCAAGTTCTACATGGTGTCGGCTCCGGCCCATTGCAGCTATGAAACACGTTTAATCAAGCTGGCTGACGCGGCCAAAAAGCCGCTGGGCGCGGCGGAAACCTCAAACAAGCGTGTTATAAACCAGTTCATCCACCCCGATGTACTCAAAACCTGTCAGCTCTCAATGGGTATGACGGCGCTGGATTCCGGTAGTGTGTGGAACACCATGCCCGCACATACCCACGAGCGCCGTATGGAGATTTATATGTACTTTGAGGTGCCACAGGATCAGGTTGTCTTCCATATGATGGGCGAGGGCCACGAGACCCGCCATATCGTGATGCAGAATGAACAGGCCGTTATCAGCCCTTCATGGAGCATCCATGCAGGCGCGGGTACCAGCAATTATACCTTTATCTGGGCGATGGGCGGCGAAAATCAGGCGTTTGATGATATGGATGGTATCCCCACCGCCCAGCTGCGCTGATAAGGAGGCACACTATGGATATTTTAAATCAGTTCTCTCTTCAGGGCAAGGTGGCATTGGTAACGGGCGGCACCCATGGCATCGGCTTTGGGATGGCTTGTGCGCTAGGGAACGCCGGAGCTAAAATTGCCTTTAACGGGCACAGCCCAGACCGTTTGGAGAAGGCCCGCATGGCTTACCGCGATCAGGGCATCGATGCATTGGGATATCTTTGTGACGTGACCGATGAATCGGCTGTTAAGGCGATGGTCGCACAGATTGAGGCTGACGCGGGAGGCGTGGACATACTGGTTAACAATGCTGGCATCATCCAACGGACGCCGATGACTGACATGTCAGCCGAGGATTTTCGTCGAGTAGTAGATGTAGATTTGATTGCGCCCTTCTTGGTGGCTAAAGCCGTTCTCCCCGGCATGATTCAAAAAGGGCACGGCAAGATAATCAACATTTGTTCGATGATGAGCGAACTGGGCCGCGAGACAGTGTCGGCCTACGCTGCCGCCAAGGGCGGACTCAAGATGCTCACCCGCAACATCTGCTCGGAATATGGCGGGCAGAATATACAGTGCAACGGTATTGGCCCGGGCTATATCGCTACCGAGCAGACCGCTCCGCTGCGTGAGATACAACCCGATGGCAGCCGCCATCCCTTCGACCGCTTTATTATTTCTAAGACGCCGGCTGCGCGCTGGGGTACACCCGATGATTTAGCCGGGCCAGTGGTGTTTTTGGCTTCTGACGCCTCTAACTTTGTCAACGGGCATATTCTGTACGTGGACGGTGGCATTCTTTCTTACATAGGAAAGCAGCCATAAGTATTATTAGGGCTAGCAAGGGCATGGGGAAGCTGGTCTGGTGCCTTAGTATGTCAAATCCGAGGGGAGATCGACAAAATGCAAACCATAAATTGCCCTTTTGACAATGCTTCACTGGATTGTTATCCGGTAGATAATGCCACTGGCGCAGTGATAATATGCCCCGGTGGCAGATATGCATTTCTCTCAGAATGGGAAGATACGTTTGTTGCCTGCGCTTTTAATGAGGCCGGTTATCACGCCTTTGTGCTGCATTACAGCGTAACAGAGCCGCCGCTCGGCTGGCGGCCACTACGGCAGCTCGGCTGGGCGGTTTCTGCTGTGCGCGCAGGCATATCTGGAATACCCGGCATACAAAAGGTAGCTGTTTGCGGGTTTTCTGCGGGTGGGCATCTTGCCGCCAGCTTGGGCGTACAGTGGCATAATGCGGCACTGTTTGAATCTCAGACCAATCTGGCTAAGCAGCGACCGGACGCGCTGATTTTATGTTATCCAGTCATTTCGGGTGGAGAATATGCACATCGTGTCAGCTTCACCCAACTTGCGGGCGAAGACGCCGCTGCATGGAGTACTTTTTCGCTTGAAAATTTGGTTTGCGAGAAAAGTGTGCGTACTTTTTTATGGCATACCGTTCCTGACACGAGCGTACCGGTTCAAAACAGTCTGCTGTTTTTCGAGGCGCTTTTGCGGCATGGCGTTACAGCCGAACTGCATCTCTACCCGTTTGGTCCCCATGCTATGTCGTTGGCGACGCCTGAGGTTGCCCGTCCGGCAGAGAACCGTCTGGCAGACCCCCATGTGGCAAGTTGGATGGTGCTGGCACAGCATTGGCTGGTGGATGTTTTCTCTGGCAGATAGAGCTGGGACGAAGTGATTTCGGATAAACAGAGCCACTGTACAAAGCATAAAAGCATAGACAAGTTAAATGTAATGCAAAAAAACGCCGGTTATCAACCGGCGTTTTTTTGATAGGCCTAAATTCAAGTATAAAAAGGGCCGAAAAATTACTTGATTGAGACAGTATCATCAAATTTCAATTGTCCAATCAACTCTTTAAGCATCTGCGCCTGGCTGGACATCTCTTCACTGACAGCGGCGCTTTCTTCGGCGGTAGCGCTATTGAGCTGAATCACATCCGAGACTTGGGACAGGCTGGTACTAACCTGCTGAATTGAAACATCCTGTTCAATTGAGGCGTCCGCGATATGCTGAATCACCTCGGCAGATTTTTCAGAGCCTTCAATAATATTATTTAAAGCTTCGGCTGTTTCGGCAACAATTTTAGAACCGTTTTCAATGGCATGTATTGAATTTGCAATCAGTACCGAAGTGCTCTTGGCGCTCTCTGCAGATTTACCTGCCAGACTGCGCACTTCGTCGGCCACCACGGCAAAACCCTTGCCTGCTTCTCCAGCACGGGCAGCCTCCACCGCTGCGTTTAAGGCAAGAATATTGGTTTGGAATGCAATATCATCAATGTTTTTAATTATTTTGCCGATTTCGTTGGAGGCGTGGCCGATTTCTTCCATTGCCTCAACCATTTTATTCATCTGTTGCTGCCCCTGAGCCGAAGCAGCACTGGACACGGCAGCAATTTGCTTGGCCTCTTCGGCATCCTTCGCAGTTTGCTGAATATTTTTTGTGATATTGGTTACAAAATCGGACAGCTCATGGATAGAAGCAGCCTGTTCGGTGGCACCCTGTGCCAGCGCCTGTGAACCCTCAGCCACCTGTATTGAGCCACGCGCGACCTCATCTGAGGCTGCATTAATCTGTGATAGGATATGAGAAATGCTAACCGAAAATTTGTTAACCGAATCACTGATACTTGAAAGGTCGCCCGTATAGTTCGCGCTGACATCCAGCATAAAGTTGCCGTTAGAAAAGTTCTTCATGGCGTTGTCGATGTCGCGAATGATGCGACTTAAATTGTCTACGGTCTGTTTGGTCGCCAGAGACAGCGTTTCAAATTCATCCCCAGAGGTTACCTCGGGTACAGTGGTATGCAGGTCACCCTCACTGAGCTGCGTTAAACGATGGGTGACACTGTTAAGATGCCCAGCCATTTTGTTGGCGGCAAAAATGACGCTCACAGTACCTAATAAACACATGACAATGCCGCTGGCGATGATGCGGGCTATAGAAAACTGTTTGGCCGTTTGATATGCCCCGATAGCGTTTTCAATATCATCGTAGTAATTTCCGGTGCTAATGTACCAGCCGTAAGGTTCGAATTTCTGAGTAAACCCGCGCTTTCTAAATGAACCTTCCTGACCGGGTTTAGTAAAATAAAAGTCGGTAAAACCGCCGTTGGGTTGATTGCCGGCGTCAATCAAGTTGCGAATGAAATAGTTTCCGGCCAAATCCTGATTATCATAACGCTGCTGTCCCTCGTACTCGGGATTCATATGAACAACGCAGGTGCCGTCCGCAAGGTCAGCCCAAAAATAGCCGCTGCCATCAACGCCGTAACGGGTGTCGCGCAC
>JAEWNU010000113.1 GCA_023456995.1 Bacillota bacterium | reverse complement strand
CTACCACCTTCTTTATCTATCGTGAATCGTAATTGAGTGCATTATCCGTAAGTGGGTAAAAGAATAGCCTACAATGAAACCTTTGTAAAGAATGAGCGTGACATGGCGACATTCAAAAAGGCAACATCATGAGCTGCCACCATCTTAGCACATTTGAATTAGGATTCATAGAAGAATTATTACGCTGACATATTAAGACCAGACTATAGTGTCGGCTGAAAAACGTACTTTGGACGGGGTTTTCAAAAATTAAGCATAAAAATCTTATATCATTATTGTAGCTTTTTAATATATTCCCAAATTAATATTTTGATATTACAGTTAAAAATAATATAATATGAAGATAATTTTAGTAAATGGGTTTATATGAGATATAATCTTATAAAACGGCTGATAATAAGAGTATATCTTTGAATTTACCGATAAATCATAATTGCAATAAATGAAAAGCAATGCTATAGTGTTGCTAATCTAAGTACAAACGTTTTCGACGGGCGGAATAAGAGGCGGCGAGGTTTTACATTGTATAAATCCTCTTTTGGATGTGTGGCGTTTGTACCCGGCTGACATCGGTTTTTTGAATAGCATTCTTTTATATTGAAAGGAGTGGTCAAAATCATGTGGACACCCCCAAAATATTTGGTTGTCGAAACGGAAATGCTCCCAGAGGTTTTCTCAAAGGTAGTATATGCAAAGCAGCTGCTGGAAAACGGTGAAACCAATAATATTTCTCACGCCGCTAAAATGGCAGGAATTTCGCGCAGCGCAATATACAAATATCGCGATTCGGTTTTCCCCTATGTGAGAGAAATGTCCGGTAAAGTTGTCAGCGTCTATGTGCTGCTTAGAGATAAACCGGGAATGCTTTCTGGCCTGATCGCTGAGCTTTATCGCAATGGCGTCAATATTTTGACCATAAATCAGAATATCCCTGTAGATGGGCTTGCAGCGGTGTCAGTTTCTATCTCACTGGATGCTACTTCCACCAACGACATGGAACTGGTAACCGCCATTAAAAAGCTTGAGGGCGTCGTTGAGGCGCGCAAGCTTGCTGGACGTTGATACTATGTTAACCAGATGAAAGAACGTTTTTTCGCTTGGCGTTTTCATCCTTCTTGGCGGGCGGTAGCCCGCCTGCATCGTTTTTTGCCAAGTAAAGGCGTTCTTTTGTCTTAACTAATATCGTTATGAGGCCCCTGCGGGGCTTTAAAACCTAACCTTAGGAGGCATTAACCATGAAAATTGCAATAATCGGCTACGGTGTAGTCGGTTCCGGCGTTGCAGAGGTTTTTTATAAAAACCGCGCACGTATTATAAAAAAGGCCGGAAAAGACCTGGACGTTAAGTATATTGTGGATATTAAAAGCCTGGCAGGAACGCCGTATGCAGACAAGGGCGTTACAGACTTTGAAACGGTTTTAAATGATCCAGAGATTGGTATTGTCGTTGAAACAATAGGCGGCCTAAAGCCCGCCTATGATTTTTCTAAACGCAGTCTGCTGGCGGGTAAGCATGTCATTACCTCGAATAAAGAACTGGTAGCTACTCACGGTGCAGAGCTGCTGGCAATCGCTAAAGAGAAAAATGTCAATTATCTTTTTGAAGCAAGTGTCGGCGGCGGCATTCCGGTTCTGCACCCCTTGTATCAGTGCCTTGGCAGTGACGATATCACGGAGGTAGCAGGCATTTTGAATGGCACCACCAATTTTATCATGACACGGATGATCGAAGATAACATGTCCTTTGAGGATGCGCTCAAATTGGCACAGAAAAACGGCTATGCCGAGCAGAACCCCGCTGCCGATGTCGAAGGTAAGGACGCCTGCCGTAAAATCTGCATCCTGGCCTCCCTGGTCTATGGTAAGCATATTTATCCCGATGAGGTGCATACCCAGGGTATCACCAATATCACATCAAATGACGTCAGCGCCGCTTTAAAAGCTGGCTATGCAATTAAGCTGATCGGTCGGGTTAAAGCAACTGAGCAGGGTCTTATGGCGATGGTATCCCCGGCGTTAGTTTCAAAAGCGAGTCAGCTTGGCAACGTAACGGACGTCTTCAATGCTATCTTGGTACGTGGGTCAGACCTTGGAGACGTACTCTTTTATGGCCGTGGTGCAGGTAAAGCGCCTACAGCGGCGGCCGTGATCTCCGATATTGTCGATGCCACAAGAGCAGACGGTAACATCCCCACTTTGGGTTGGGAGGATACCGCGCATGATACGCTTATCGATTATCGCAACGATGTCACGCCGTTAATGCTTCGTGTTGCAGCAAAGGATGAAAATGCAGCTGCCGAACTGTTTGGTTGTGCGCAAAAGATTGAGTGCTATTCGCACGACGGAGAAGTAGCGTTTATCACCCCGGCGCTTTCGGGTGAGCAGGCCGAGAAGCTGACCGCTCAGGCCGCACAAAAAAATGTGTGTATTCTTTCATCGATTCGCGTATTGGACTATTAAGGAGGAACCGCATTGATTACCGTAAAGGTTCCGGCAACTTCAGCCAATGTTGGTTCCGGATTCGATTCGCTCGGGCTGGCGGTAACGCTTTATAACGAGCTTCATCTGGAAGAATATGAGGGGTTGTCAATTCGGTCGCTTGACCATGTCGATGTGCCCTGTGATGAGACCAACTTAATCTACACCACGATGAAATCGATGTATGAGCTGTGTGGCAGGCCGTTTTATGGCGTTCGATTTGGTCAGATTAACAATATTCCGTTATCGCGCGGGCTGGGCAGCAGCTCGGCGTGCATCATCGGTGGGTTGCTGGCGGCCAACCATATGATGAAATTTCCGTTTTCAAGACAAGAGATTATTAATTTAGCCGCATCGATCGAGGGGCACCCCGTCAACACCACTCCGGCGCTTCTCGGTGGTTTTGTAGCCTCAGTGTTTGATGGCGAAGAAGTACATTTTGTTCGGCAGGAGCTGCACGTCGGCCTCAAATTTGCCGCACTAATACCTGACACTGAGTTGAAAACCTCGCTGGCAAGAAGTGTACTCCCTAAGAGGATCAGCCACAAGGACGCGGTATTTAACCTTTCCCGTGCGGCGCTGATGAGCGCTTCACTGGCAACTGGCAGCTATCACAATCTTCATTGTGCCGCGGGTGACCGCCTTCATCAGGACTATCGCCTGCCAATGATTTCAGGTGCGGAGCGCGCCATGAAAATGATGCAGGAGGAAGGCGCTTATTGCACCTACATTAGCGGCGCAGGATCAACGCTGATGGCGATGGTTCCCGGTGACAAAGAAAAAATTTTCTATTCCAGAATGCGGCCGCGCTTGGATTCGGAAGGATATAAAAATTGGAATCTGCTCATGCTTGATGCAGATAATACCGGTGCAATCTGCGTAGAAAGCATTTCGTTACCCGATGACATAAAATGATTTAGTTATTCTTGCAGACTACAAACAGGGGGAATAAAATTTGAATCTCATAGTACAAAAGTTTGGTGGTACTTCAGTGGCCGATGCTGCACGTATTGAGCATGTTGCAGACATCATTGCGCGCACCTATGCTGCCGGTAACAACGTTGTGGCAGTCGTTTCGGCTCAGGGTAAGTTTACCGATGTGTTAGTTGACAAGGCTAACGAAATTAATACTAAGGCGTCTAAGCGCGAGATGGATATGCTGCTTGCAGCGGGAGAACAAATATCGATTGCACTGTTGGCTATGGCGATTGAAAAGCGTGGGCTTCCGGTCAAATCCTTTTTGGGATGGCAGGCGGGCTTTGTAACCGATTCCCAGTATTCGAATGCGCGCATTCGTAAAATTAACAAGGAAAGAATTGAAAACGAGCTGGCAAAGCGCACCATCGTTATTGTTGCGGGCTTCCAAGGCATCAACCGATATGATGACGTCACCACGTTAGGGCGTGGCGGATCCGATACCAGTGCCGTTGCATTAGCCGCAGCGCTTAATGCGAAAAAGTGCCAGATTTATACCGATGTTGAAGGTGTATTTACTGCCGATCCGCGCCTGGTCAAGAACGCGGTGAAACTCGAGACCATCAGTTATGATGAAATGCTGGAGCTGGCGTCGCTTGGCGCACAGGTCCTGCACAACCGTTCGGTTGAAATGGCAAAACGATATAACGTTGATCTTGAGGTTCTTTCAAGCATGGAGAATAAACCGGGTACCATCATCAAGGAGGAAGCTGACATGGAAAAGATGATTATCAGTGGCGTCGCCAAGGACACAAACATAGCCAGAATTTCGATATTGGAACTTAAGGACCAGCCCGGCATTGCTTTTAAGGTATTTTCGTTGCTGGCCAAGGAAAAGATAAACGTCGATATTATTTTGCAGTCGGTGGGCCGCAGTGGTACCAAGGACATTACTTTTACTGTCGCGAAGGATAACGCCGAACGCGCAGTAGCGGTGCTGGAGGCTAACAAACATCTTATCGGAATAAAAGGGGTGCTGTGCGATATGCAAAGTGCCAAGGTGTCTATCGTAGGTGCAGGCATGGAATCCAACCCCGGCGTGGCGTGCAAGCTGTTTGATGCACTGGCACAGGCGAACATCAATATCGATATGGTATCCACCAGTGAGATTAAGATTTCGGTGTTGATTGCCCTTAAAGATGCCGAGCGCGCTGTCTTGGTTATCCATGACGCATTTTACAACAATTGATTTTCAATTTAAACAGACCGTCCCGCCGTGTATGCTATTGCTGCACGTCGGGACGTTTTTATTGTGAAAAGATTCTAACCTTTTGCCAGTGACAAATTTGCACTTACCGACTCGCGGTTAATATTTGGATCATTTTAATTGCTTATACGCTCTCAACTCTGGTTTCTAAAAAAGAACTGGCCGATTTACAAGCAAATAGGAGAAAATGCTTAATTAGCGCTTGATTGAGGCTTAAAAGGCAGATCCTCTTACCCAATGTAAGATGCTCTGGCTTTTTTAGTGCTTTGCGTACCTTTGATACGTTTTATATAATATAAAAAACAAGTAAAACCCTACTTTTTTTATAATTATTATGGTAAACTTGTGAAAGTTCTATTATAAATATTTTTTTATTTTTGATGGAAAAATTTGAAGCAAAAAATACACCTTATTCAAGGAAGCACAAAGTCAGTATCCAATCGAATAACTTTTTAGGATATTGCGTACAACAGGAGGAGTTATAATGAAACAGACAATTGCATTCATAATGGCGATAGCGGTGCTGACCTGTACGCTATCCATGACAACATTTGC
>JAEWNU010000112.1 GCA_023456995.1 Bacillota bacterium | reverse complement strand
CCGTACAGTAGCGTCAAATTTATGCCGACCGGCGGTGTATCCCTTAAAAATATCAACAACTATCTGGGATTTTCCAAGGTGCTTGCCTGCGGGGGCAGCTGGATGGTGGATCAGAAGCTGATTGACGCCGGCGACTACGAAGGTATCACCCGGCTGTGCATCGAAGCGGTGGATACCGTTTTGGGTTTGGAAGTGGCACATGTTGGGATTAACAGCAACGATGCCGCAGAGGCCGGCCATACGGTCAAGCTGTTGGCGGCTCTGCTGCATGCGCCCGAGCGTGAGACACCCTCCGTATGTTATGTGGGCGACCGCATTGAGGTTATGAAAAAGGTTGGAAGAGGCGAGAACGGCCATCTGGCAATTGCCTGTAATAATCTTGATCGCGCCATATTCCAATTGGAACGCAGGGGGATTGTTTTTGATCACGAGGCTGCTGGAGTGGATTCTGTGGGACACCGCTATATTTTCCTTCAGGACTCAATCGCCGGTTTTGCTATTCATCTTACCGAGAAATAGTTCAAACATAACGCTGGAAAAGAAGTGAAAGGATGTATGCGGATGAGCAGCCAGATGGGTGTTGTGGGTTTATCTGTCATGGGGCGGGGCCTTGCCCTAAACATGGCGCAGCATGGCTTTTCGGTGGTCGGCTACAATCTTGAGCCCGAATATACTGACGCTTTTGTAAAGATCGGAAAAACGGCCGGTTATCGTGTGGATGGCGCTTTTTCATATCAGGAACTGAGCGCCGCGCTGGAGCGCCCGCGAAAAATTCTAGTTATGGTCAAGGCTGGAAAACCGGTCGATCTTGTACTGGATGGGCTACTTCCGCATTTGGATATCGGGGATATTATCATTGACGGTGGAAATTCCTTTTACGAGGATACCCGGCTGCGCTGCGAGCGCTGCGCGGAGCAGGGCGTCTATTTTATGGGCATGGGTGTCTCTGGTGGAGAGGAAGGCGCCCGCAATGGCCCGGCGCTGATGCCCGGCGGAGACAGGGCCGCTTATGCCCAGGTTGCACCGTTTTTGACGGCTATAGCCGCCCGCGTGGGAGTGGATTCATGCTGTACCTATATTGGACCGGATGGAGCTGGGCATTTCGTCAAGATGGTGCACAACGGCATTGAGTACGGAGATATGCAGCTGATTTGTGAAGCATATTATTTGATGAAGCGACTGCTGGGGATGTCAGCTTCCGAAATTGCGGCTACCTTCCGATGTTGGAATCAAGGGGAACTTTCCAGTTATCTGCTGGAGATTACGACGCATATTCTGGAAGCAACCGATCCCGAAACCGGAAAGCCGATGGTGGATGTCATTCTGGGTGAAGCTGGCAGTAAGGGGACAGGCATGTGGACCGCACAAGAGGCGCTGGCGCTGGGTGTCCCGATTCCCACCATTGTGCAGTCGGTTTTTTCAAGGTATCTTTCAGTTTGTTCTCAGCATCGTAAAATAGCCGCAGCCACCTATACGAAACCGGCGGTTGTTTGGCAAGGTGGTCGGGAGGAGACGATAGAGGATATTCGCAGGGCTTTTTATAATTCCCGACTATGCTCTTATGCACAGGGGTTTGATTTATTGCAATGCGCCAGTGAGGCAAACGACTGGAGCCTTGATCTTGGCGGTATTGCACTTTTATTTCGGGGTGGCTGCATAATCCGGGCCGCTTTTTTAAACGATATTGCCGCACATTTTCGCGAGTCAGAGACAACGTACAGTCTTTTGAACTCCAATAAATTTTCGGCACGGATTGAGGCATATCAGCCGTCATGGCGAAGGGTTGTGGCAGCCGCAGCTGAGTGTGGCATTGCGGTTCCGGCCTTTTCATCCAGCCTATCGTATTTTGATGGATTTTGTGACCCGGAAGGCCCTCTCAATCTTCTGCAGGCGCAGAGGGACTGCTTTGGCGCGCATACATTTCGGCGTATTGACCGACAAGGGACATTCCATCGAGAATGGTAGGCTGTTGTCTTGCTCTTTTAAATGGAGTATGATAAAATATTTAAAAAATGAGAGAATTGGACGCTTTTCAGCGGAATGGAGAAGTGATACCATTGACTACGACTGACGGTACAGAACATGTGATTGGGCACAACAGTTTGGTTGACTTTGCAACGGAGCAGATTCGAAAGGATATAACAGAGGATATTCTTCCTCCCGGTGAAAAAATCAACTTTAATTATCTTTGCGAACGCTATGGAATCAGTCCGACCCCGATCAAGCAGGCCCTCAACCGTCTGATGATGGAGGGCCTTGTGGAAGGAATTCCGCGCAGAGGGTATCGCGTTTGTTGCACTAACTGGAAGGAATTAGAAGAATTGTTCGAACTGCGGCTTATGATGGAGCTGCACTTTGCCGATAAAGCTACTGAGGCGGTTGCGGCAAGTACAATAATACAGTCAAAATTTGAACAAAATATTCAGGATAATCTGTTTTTAGTACAAAACTTTACAACCACTAAAGAGTATTTTCAAACTTACGAAATGGATCAGCAATTTCATGAGCTTTATATCCGGTCGGGTGGCAATCAGGCGGCTGTGCGCACCTACAAAAGCCTGAATACGCACACCTATGCGGCTTATCTGTTTCATAAACAGCCCAAAGAAAAGACGGTGGACGGAATTATCGAACATCAAGCCATTTTTTCAGCGATGAAGAGTGGCAATGTGGATGAAGTACGCCAACGGGTGACGTGCCATAATAAGAACGCACGAACCAAAATAGAGTTGGCGTTGAAAATACACTCTTGGAATCAATAGACCCCTGGAAAAGTAGGGAACGGATTTATTAACAGACAAACGCGCCTTAAACCGGCTTTTAAAGTCGATTTAAGGCGCGTTTTTAAGTTGCACGTTCGTCGTATCAATCCAAAGGCTTTGAAAACAGTGACAAAAATGGAACGTTCTTGACCTCAAACAGGCGTTCGTTTAAATACTGCAAGTGTTCAGCTTGATCCCCGGCGCAAAACTTCAGCCGGTAAGCATACAACGCCTGAAACTTAAAACCTGTACCTTTGTTTTGCTTTGCAGTGCCGTATTTCGTGTCGCCCAGCAGCGGATGTCCAATGCTGCTCAGTTGGGCGCGTATCTGATGTGTACGTCCAGTCATCAGTTCAATATCGAGTAGCGAATAGCGGTCGTTCTCTTTAAGCACCCGATATTTTGTCACGGCGGTTTTGGCACCTGGCTGCGGAGACGAAAAAACCTCCACACGATTTTGCGCTTCGTCCTTGAGTAAATAGCTTTTAATTGTTCCGCTTTGAGGTGAGATGCGCCCGTGAACCACGCAAAGATAATATTTTTCGATCAGCCTGTCGCGTATCAGTCCATTAACCACCCTGAGTGTAGCAGCATTTTTTGCGGCGATTACAATACCCCCGGTGTTGCGATCAATTCTGTTGCACAAAGCGGGTGCAAAGCTGTTTTCAACCGCGGGATCATATTCCTTTTTTTCATAAAGATAGCGCTGGATGCGCGCAATCAGTGTATCACGCTCACCTGTGTCATCCTCATGCACAACTAGGCCCGGTTCCTTGTCGGTCAATAGGATGTTTTCATCCTCGTAGACAACCATTAGCTTTTGTTGTGCAGCTAAAAATGCGAAAGTAGAGGTTTCATCCGGTGGGAAAAACTCATCGTTAATATAGAGCTCGACCCTATCGCCGGGCACCAGAACCGTGGCGTTTTCTGCTCGTTTGTTGTTGACTTTGATGCGTTTAATTCTAATGTAGCGCTGTAACAGTGAAGAAGGTAGGGATGGTGCGATCTTTTTTATAAACCGATCCAGCCGCTGTCCGGCGTCATTTTCATTTATTACA
>JAEWNU010000111.1 GCA_023456995.1 Bacillota bacterium | reverse complement strand
TTTTATACCAGCGCGCTTGCAACCGCTAAGTTTTTAAGCCGGCAGGCACCGGGTTGTACGGCTTATATCATCGGTGCGCCCGGCTTGTTCAATGCTCTTTATGACGTAGGAATCACGATGAACGACGTCAATCCCGATTATGTTGTTGTTGGTGAGACGCGCAACTATAATTATGAGAGCATTCTCAAGGCTGTGTCGCTGGTACGGGCTGGCGCAAAGCTCATTGGTACTAATACAGACCTAACAGGCCCGTCAGAGAACGGACTGATACCCGCGTGCCGGGCCCTGGTAGCCCCGATTGAGATGGCCACCGGAAAAAGCGCCTACTTCGTTGGCAAGCCCAACCCTTTGATGATGCGCACCGGATTAAAGATGCTGGGGTGCCATTCTAATGAGGCTGTCATGGTGGGTGACCGCATGGACACCGATATTGTTGCCGGTATGGAGACTGGGCTTGACACCGTACTGGTACTTAGCGGTGTTACCGATATGGATGAGATGAAAAAATTCCCTTATCGCCCCACTTATATTCTTGAGGGTGTCAAGGACATTCCGCCAAAATCTGAGGCTATACAGAAGTAGTGATACCTAATGCTGCTGTCATAAACGACGCAATGGCTGATCAACTGCAAAAAAGCAGAAAATATAGAGAAAAAATAAAAAACATCTTGCGTTATTGCTGCATTTATGATAATATATTCAGGCATGTAGTCGCCGTGCTCCCTTTGCGGCGGGATTTCATGTCGGTGAAGAGCCGGAATGAAAAGCTGACAGTCCTCTGCCGTTTGCGAACCAAGCGGGAATGAATGTCTGTTACAAACTTAGGAGGAAATTTTACCATGGACGCTTTAAAACATTTTTCTAACGCTTGCCTAAAGGAGAAGCCCCCCGTATTTAACGTGGGCGATACCATCCGCGTTGGTGTTCGCATCAAGGAAGGCGAGAAATCTCGTGTACAGGCATTTGAGGGCACCGTTATTGCCAAGAAGCATGGCGGCATTCAGGAGACCTTTACCGTTCGCCGTATGTCTCACGGCGTTGGTGTTGAGCGTGTTTTCCCGCTGCATTCTCCGGTTGTTGAGACTGTTGAGGTTATCCGCCAGGGTCGAGCACGCCGCGGCAAGCTTTATTATCTCAGAGACCGTGTTGGCAAGTCGGCCCGCGTCAAGGAAGTCAGAAGATAATAACGATTTATTCAAAAAGGGACCGTGTGTCCCTTTTTGTTTTTTATACGCCTATTATTTTTTGAATAAATATGTTATTGAATCTAAGACTGTGTGTTAAGCACCCAGATGGCAAAATACTAATCTCCATTAATTATTAAACTCTTTTGGAGGCGCTGTATGCAAGAGCAAACAAATGGCCAAGTTCCTGATCCAATAGCGGAAAATTTGCAGGCTGATACCGTGCCGTTGCGCCGTGACCGCATTTTTAAGGAGTTATACGAATGGGTTGAAAGTGCGGTGCTCGCAGTTGTTTTTGTTGTGCTGCTATTCACCTTCGTCGCTCGAACCTCAGTGGTCAGCGGCGAATCGATGATTCAAACGCTGCAAAATGGCGATATGCTGGTCATTTCGCGTCTGGGCTTTTCAGCGCAACCGGGCGATGTTGTCGTGGCAACAAAGCCCTATTATGCCAACGAGCCGATTGTTAAGCGTGTGATTGCCACCGGTGGACAAAGCGTGGATATCGACTTCACAGAGGGCGTTGTGTATGTGAATGGAGAAGCGCTTGATGAGCGCTATACGAATACGCCGACTAACAGACAGTATGATGTGGATTTTCCAATCACCGTGCCAGAGGGTTATCTTTTTTTGATGGGCGATAACCGCAACGGTTCGCTCGATAGCCGCTCAACCGAGATTGGGCTGGTGGATGAGCGGTATATTCTTGGAAAAGCTTATTGGCGCGTATTTCCGTTTTCAGCGCTAGGCAAGATTGATAGTTGATGTTCCATTAAGATGACACAGCGGTCCGGTTTTGATTTACTGAGCCGGCCTATGATAAATCGATATTAGCATTATCGTTAAACAGGAGGAAAGTCGTGGCTGAACAACAAGGTAAAACAATACAGTGGTTCCCGGGACACATGGCTAAGACCCGGCGATTAATTCGCGAGAATATTGCGCTGGTTGACGCTGTTGTCGAGCTGCGCGACGCCAGAATTGTGCGCGCCAGCCGCAACCCCGAAATAGAGTCGCTGACTAAAAATAAGCCGCGCCTCATATTGCTGAACAAGTGCGACGTTGCGGATGAGCAGATTACCCGCGCGTGGTGCGAGTTTTTTCAAAAGAAAAACCTTGCTGTACTGGCGGCGGACTGTCGCAGTGGACACGGATTAAAGCAGCTAGAACCGATGCTCAGAGAAGTTTGCGCCGAGCGTATCGCGCAAAACACTCGACGTGGCATGGCGAGCCGGCCACTAACACTGATGATCGTCGGCATACCCAATGTCGGCAAATCGTCGTTGATTAACCGACTGGCTGGGTCACGGCGCGCCAAGGTCGAAGATAGACCGGGCGTTACGCGTGGTCGCCAGTGGGTTAAGCTTGAAGGCGGCATGGAGCTTTTGGATATGCCTGGCGTGCTGTGGCCCAAGTTTGAAGACCAACGTGTAGGTCGTTATCTGGCCTACACCGGCGCCATCCGAGACCAAATTATGGACACAGAGGATCTGGCCTGTAGCTTACTGGAACTACTTGCGGCGCGTTATACAAAGGCACTGTGCGAACGTTATCGTTTTGAGCAGAATGAAATTATAGGAAAAAGCGGCTATGACCTTTTGTGTTTGCTGGCGCAAAAACGTGCGATGTTGGTTTCCGGCGGTGAACCGGATACCTTGCGCGCTTCCACAACGCTGCTGGACGAATTCCGTGGCGGCAAAATTGGGCGGATCTCACTGGAGACACCGGAGGATATTCGACGTGACTACCGTTAAGGAAAAGCCGAATCTTTATGAAATCGAAAACGCGTTGCATCAAAGGGGCCTTACCCTGATATGTGGTGTTGATGAGGCTGGTAGAGGACCGCTGGTCGGTCCGGTCTGCGCGGCGGCAGTCATTTTACCCCAAGGGCTGGTTATCGATGGCTTGAACGACTCAAAAAAGTTGACCGAGAAAAAACGTGATTTGCTTTATGATGTCATCACCGCTCGGGCGGTTTCATGGGCGGTTGGGCTGGCGACCCCGCAGGAGATTGACGCGCTCAATATCTTGCAGGCGACCTATCTCGCGATGCGCCGCGCAGTAGGCGGGCTTGCCTGTGTCCCGGATTATGTACTGGTGGACGGCAATGGCGATCCGCACCTTTCACTGACCACTGAGACGGTGATCAAAGGTGACGGCAAGGCGGCCTGCATAGCGGCGGCCTCAGTGCTGGCTAAGGTTACCCGAGACCGTCTGCTGACGGAGCTGGGCGAACGATATCCGCAATACGGCTTTGAAAAGCATAAAGGATACCCTACTAAGGAACATTATGAGGCGATTGCACGGCACGGCGTTACACAGGAGCACCGCCAATCCTTTTTAAAAACCC